>JAFKJY010000081.1 GCA_017305835.1 Hyphomicrobiales bacterium | reverse complement strand
CGGCCGGGGGCGGCACCTCGCGCGGCGGGGTAGCCGGCCGCGCGGGTTCCGCGCGCTGCGGCACGGGCGCGGGGGGGACCTCCACCGGCGGCGGCGTCGGCTCGGGGGCCGGCTGCGGGGGACGCGCGGGTTCGGGCTCCGGCTCGGGGACCGGGACGGGTTCGGGGGTGGGCGCCGGCTCGGGTATGGCGGGCTCGCGCTCGGGCTTCGGCGTCTGCGGCAGGATTTCGGGGGAGGGCGGCGTCGCGGGGGCCGCCTCGGGCGCCCTGGTCTCCACCTCGGGCGCCGGCAGCGCGCGGGCGTCGTCGGGGGCCGGGGTCTCCTCGACCTGCTTGCGGCCGAAGGAGAAGATCTTTTTCACGAAGCTGAAGGCCATCAGGCGGCCTCCGCCGCAGGGCGCGCTTCGGCCGCGGCCGCGATCAGCCTCTCGCCGTCATGGCCGGTGATCGTCGCCGCGACGATCTCGCCGGGGCGGCCGGCGTCGATCGTCGCGAGGGTGAAGCCTTCGGTGCGGCCGAGGCCGTCGCGCTCGACAAGGATGCGCTGCGCCGAGCCGGCGAGCGCGTCGAGATGGCGGCGGCAGGCGGCGTCGCCGGCGGCGCGCAGGCGGGCGGCGCGCTCCTTGACGAGCCGGCGGTCGACCTGCGGCATGCGCGCGGCCGGCGTGCCCTCGCGCGGGCTGTAGGGGAAGACGTGGAGGTGGGTCAGGCCGCATTCCTCCACGATCCGCAGCGAATTGTCGAACATGGCCTCCGTCTCGGTCGGGAAGCCGGCGATGATGTCGGCGCCGAAAACGATGTCGGGGCGGGCGGCGCGGATGTCGGCGCAGAAGCGGATGGAATCGTCGCGCAGATGGCGGCGCTTCATGCGCTTGAGGATCATGTCGTCGCCCGACTGGAGCGACAGGTGCAGATGCGGCATCAGCCGCGGCTCGGTGGCGATCGCCTCGATCAGCTCGGGGTCGGCCTCGATGGAATCGATCGAGGACAGCCGCAGGCGGGGCAGCTCCGGCACCTGCCGCAGGATCGTGCGGACGAGGCGGCCGAGGCGGGGGCTGCCCGGCAGGTCGGCGCCGTAGGAGGTGAGGTCGACGCCCGACAGCACCACCTCGGCATAGCCGTTGCCGGCAAGCCGCTTCACCTGCTCGACCACGGCGCCCATCGGCACCGAGCGCGAATTGCCGCGGCCGTAGGGGATGATGCAGAAGGTGCAGCGGTGGTCGCAGCCGTTCTGCACCTGCACGAAGGCGCGCGCGCGGCCCTCGATGGCGTCGACCATGTGGGAGGCGGTCTCGGTCACCGACATGATGTCGTTGACGCGCGCCTTCTCGAAGTCGTTGACGCCGAAATCCGGCAAGGCGCGGTAGTTGTGGGCCTTCAGCTTCTCCTCGTTGCCGAGCACGAGGTCGACCTCGCCCATGGCGGCGAAGCCGGCGGGGTCGGTCTGGGCGGCGCAGCCGGTGACGATGATGCGGGCGGCCGGGTTGTCGCGGCGGGCCTTGCGGATCGCCTGCTTCGCCTGCCGCACGGCCTCGCCGGTGACGGCGCAGGTGTTGACGATGACGGCGCCGCCGTCGAGCGCGCCCAGCCCCGCGGCGGTGGCCGCGCGGCGGATGACTTCCGACTCGTAGGTGTTCAGCCGGCAGCCGAAGGTGACGATGTCGATCCCGCTTGCGGCCATCAGGCGACCGCCTCGGCGTCGCGCTCCCATGCGCCGGTGGCGGGGTCGAATGTGCCGGAAAATTCCCACTCGGCCGGGCCGGTCATGACGACGTGGTCGTCGTCGCGCCATTCGATCACCAGCGGCCCGCCGCCGGGGACGGTGACGGCGACCGTGCGGCCGGTGCGGCGCGTGCGGGCGGCGCAGACGGCGGCCGCGCAGGCGGCGGTGCCGCAGGCCCTGGTCAGGCCGGCGCCGCGCTCCCAGGTGCGGATAGTCAGCGCGTCGGGTCCGGTGACCTGCGCGACGGTGATGTTGGCCTTCTCGGGAAAGATCGGGTGGTTTTCCAGAAGCGGGCCGAAGCGCTCCAGCTCGTAGGACCAGACGTCGCGGTCGACCCAGAAGATCGCGTGCGGGTTGCCCATCGAGGCGACGGAGGGCGAATGCAGGACGGGCGCGTCGATCGGGCCGACCTGCAGCTCGATCATGCGGGTGTCGCGGAACTCCTCGGCGAGCGGGATGTCCCGCCAGCCGAAGCGCGGCACGCCCATGTCGACGGAGATGGTGCCGTCGGCGTGCTCCTGCGCGTTGAGGATGCCGGCGACCGTCTCGAAGGCGAACACCTTGCGGCCGGTCTCGGCAGCGAGCGCCTGGACGACGCAGCGCGTGCCGTTGCCGCAGGCCTGGGCGCTGGAGCCGTCGGAATTGAGGATCTCGATAAAAGCGTGGGTGCCCGGCGTACGCGGGTCGTGGATCGCCATCACCTGGTCGAAGCGGGTAGCGGCGTCGGCGTTCAGGGCGACGGCCGCGGCCGGCGACACGCGGTCGGCGCGGCCGCGCATGTCGGCGACGATGATCTCGTTGCCGAGCCCGTTCATCTTGGCGAAGGACGCACGTGCGCTCATGCGGCGCTATATGGCGGAAACCGCCGCGAATTACCAGTGTCGCGGCGGCCTTCCGGGCCGGCCGGTCAGGCGATCGCGATGACGCCGAACAGCAGCAGCAGGAACAGGATGAGCACGATGGCGATCAGGATCTTGGCGCCGGTCAGCGCCGCGCCCGAGACCGCGTTGAAGCCGAGCAGGCCGGCAATGGCCGCGACGACCAGCAGGATGAGAATCCATTTGAGCATGATGTTCCGCCTCGCTTCTCGAAATGACGTGCTGAAACGCACGTCTTCAACGCGCGGGCGGCGGCAGCGGTTCCGGGAAGAGGGCGCGGCTCAGGCGGTCGGGATCGCCGGGACGTCCCAGACCTCGCCGGCGCGCAGGGGGCGGAAGCGGTCGCGGGCGATGCCGCGGGCGTCGAGGGCGGCGTGCAGCTTGTCGCGCGGCTCGCCGATCGGCTCGTTGGTGAGCTGGAAGGTGGCCCAGTGGTGGCCGGCGGCGAAGGCCGCGTTGGCGAGCCGCATGCCCTCGACCGCCTCTTCGGGGTCCTGGTGCTGCGGGGCCATGAACCAGCGCGGCTCGTAGGCGCCGAAGGGCAGGATGGCGAGACGGAAGCCGCCATACCTGTCGGCCGCGGCGCGGTAGTTGATGCCGCCGTGGAAGCCGGTATCGCCGACATGGTAGATGCGGCCGGCCGGCCCCTCGACCACGAAGGAGGCCCACAGCGCCATGCGGCGGTCGCCCATGCCGCGCGCCGACCAGTGGTGCGCCGGCTCGAGATGGATGGCGAGCGGGCCGAAGCCGACGCTCTCGCCCCAGTCGTGCGCGCTGATGCGCATGTCGGGGATCGCCGCCTTCACGATGGTGTCGTTGCCGAGCGGGGTGACGACCTGCGGGTCGTGCGCGGCCTTGAGCATGCGCAGCGTCGCGACGTCGAGATGGTCGTAATGGTTGTGGCTGAGCAGGACGAGGTCGATCCGCGGCAGGTCCGGGAAGGCGATGCCGGGCGGGGCGACGCGGCGCGGGCCGGCGAAGGAGACGGGCGAGCAGCGGTCGGACCAGACCGGATCGGTGAGGATGTTGAGGCCGGCCGTCTGGATCAGCATGGTGGCGTGGCCGACCATGGTGACGCGCAGGCCGTCGCCGTCGATCCGCGGCTGCGGGCGGGCGAGCGGGAACGGGCTGGGGAAGCGCGCCGGCCAGCGGTTGCGCGGCTCGCCGAGTTGCCAGCGCAGCAGGTCGACGATGGCACCGGGCGGCTTGCCGCCGGGGTTGAAGAAGACGGTGCCGTCGAAATGGTCGGTGACGGGGCCGGAATAGTAGCGGTTGCGGGCGGCAGCGTCCGAGGCGGCGATGGCGCCGCCGGCCAGCGCCGTGGTGGTGCCACCGAGGCCGAGCCATTTCAGAATGCGGCGCCGATTCATGGCAGGCAAGATAATGGCAGGATCGCGCCGCGCAAGACCGGGCGCGCGGAAGCTGCAAAAGCCCGCGCGCGCACGGCTTCGTGAGGCTGCGGCGGGCCGCCGCGCGGGAACGAAATCGGTCCGCCCAAGTTAAGCTTGCCGGTGCCGGACGCGCTCCGCGACGGCCGTTCGGGCCCGAAGGAGGGCGTCGGGGCCGCCCGCCCGCGGCCTGCCCGGATTGGGAGCTTGCACATGGAAGAACCGGCGAAGTCCGCCCTCGTCAGGGCCGCGATGAAGGCACCCTACCTCGCACGCGAGGAGGAGCAGGAGCTCGCGCAACGGTGGAAGTCGCGCCACGACCAGGCCGCGCTGCACCGCATCACCGTCGCGCACATGCGGCTGGTGATCGCGATGGCGGGTCGCTTCCGCGGCTTCGGCCTGCCGATGAGCGACCTCGTGCAGGAGGGCCATGTCGGCCTGCTGGAGGCGGCGGCGCGCTTCGAGCCGGAGCGCGAGGTGCGCTTCTCGACCTACGCCACCTGGTGGATCCGCGCTTCGATGCAGGACTACATCCTGCGCAACTGGTCGATCGTGCGCGGCGGCACCAGCTCGGCGCAGAAGGCGCTGTTCTTCAACCTGCGGCGCCTGCGCGCGCGCCTCAACCGCGACCTGCCCACCGACCATCCCAGGATCGAGCTCTACCGGCGCATCTCCTCGACGCTCGGCGTGTCGGAGGAGGACGTGGCGCTGATGGATTCGCGCCTGTCGGGGCCGGACACCTCGCTCAACGCGCCGGTGAGCGACGAGAACGGCGCCTCCGACCGCATGGATTTCCTCGTCTCCGACGCGCCGCTGCCCGACGAGCAGGCCGAGGAGACGATCGATTTCGAGCGGCGGCTGGAATGGCTGTCGGACGCGCTGACCGCGCTCAACGAGCGCGAGCTGCGCATCATCCGCGAACGGCGGCTGGCCGAGGACGGCGCGACGCTGGAATCGCTGGGCAGCCGGCTCGGCATCTCCAAGGAGCGCGTGCGCCAGATCGAGAACCGGGCGCTGGAGAAGCTGCGCGCCGCGCTGACGGAGGCGCATCCGGAGGCGGCGCTGGAGATGGAGGGGGCATAAGCCTGCGTTGCAGCCAGCCTCATAGCCATCGCGTATGAGAAATACCCCCACCCCTGGCCCCTCCCCACAAGGGGGAGGGGAACGTCCCCGGCGCTGTCCTGGACAGATCGTCGAAGCTTTCGCCATACGATGCAGGATCGAAGTCTCCCTCCCCTTTGTGGGGTGGGGGTAGGGAGCGCGAGGCCGACTATCTGTCGGTGACGATCTTGACCCTGTCGCCGGCGGAGACGGAGGCGCCGGGGGCCAGCCCGTTGAGCACTCTGAACAGCTCCAGCTTGCGGTCGACGCCCGACATGCGGGCGGCGAGCGTGGCGATGGTGTCGCCGGGAGCGACGCTGACGACGCGGATGCGCAGCGGCTTGAGGTTGGCCTTCTCGACGTCGGAGAGCACGCGGAAGCTGCCGGCCACGGCATCGGCCGTCGGCAGCAGCGCGTTGGAGCCGGCGGGCGCTGCGGTGAGCAGGCGGTAGACCTGCGAGCCGGCGCGGATGACGGTGACGTCGAACTGCCAGCCGTCGGCGACGGCGCGGGCGCGGGCCGCCTCCTGGCCGTTGACGGTGATCGGCCGGACGCTGGAGGCGTCCAGCCCCGACACCCAGCCGGAGCGGATGTAGTCGGTCAGCGCGGTGCGCCTGGCGAGCGTGACGCCGTCGAAGCGGACGGCGAGGTCGCCCGGCCCGGCGGCGGTGACGGCGGCGGCGGAATTGTCGATGACGAAGCCCTGCGGCACCGAGAAGGCGATGCCGAGGCCGGGATGCAGGAAGGTCTGGCCGCGCACGTAGCCTTCCTGCGGCGTGTCGCCGAACAGCATGCCGTCGATGCCGTCGAGCAGGTCGCCGCGGTCGCGCTCGCCGATGCCGGGCGGGCCGATGGTGCGGGCATGGCGCTGCGCCAGCTCGATGCGCTGCGGCGCGTTGGGATGCGTGGCGAGGAAGTCGAGGCTGGCGTCGGTGGCGCCGGAGACCGAGCGGAAGTCGCTGTAGGAGGCCATCGACTGCAGGAAGCGGGCGGCCGCGTAGGGGTCGTAGCCGGCCTTGCCGGCCGAGCGGATGCCGATCGCGTCGGCTTCCAGCTCCTGGTTGCGCGAGAACTGCGCCAGCCTGAGCTTGCCGCGCACCAGCGCGGCCTTGGCGTCGGGGTCGTCGCCCAGCACGTCGTTGACGACGGCCGCGGCCAGAACCTCCTCGGCCTCCTTCTGCTGGCGCTGGAGGCCGTGATTGGCGGTGACGTGGCCCATCTCGTGGGCGATCACGGTGGCGAGCTCGGCCGAATCGTTGGCGAGCGCCAGCAGGCCGCGCGTCACGTAGAGATAGCCGCCCGGCAGCGCGAAGGCGTTGACGTTGGGCGAGTTGAGGATGGTGATGCGGTAGGTCTGGTTGGGGTCGTCGGAGGCCAGGATCAGCTTGCCGACGATCTTGGCGACGGTGCGCTCCAGCTTCGGGTCGGAATACTCGCCGCCATAGGTCGCCAGGATGCGCGGATGCTGCTCGCGGGCGAGCTCGGCCAGCTTGTCGTTGCGGGTGACCGAATCGATGGTGACCGGGTTGCTGGAGGGCCGCAGGCTGTCCTCCAGCGCGGAGGACTGGCAGCCGGCCAGCGCCAGCGCCAGAAGGCCGGCCGCGACAAGGCCCGCGCGGCTGGCGCGCGCCGGGCTTATCGAGGCCGGCCGCGCGGGCGCGCTCGGGCACTCGTGGCGGGTCGGTGTGGACAGTGACAGAGCGGTTCCTTTCCGGCTCTGGCGGCGGACCGGGGAATAGGGGCGACCTAAGCCACACTCTTTCCCGCATGGCAAGCGGCCGATCCTTGCCGCAATGCCCTGAAATTGTGGCCCAAAGCGGGCGTCAGCCGGGCATCCCCGCGGCCTTGCCGCCGACATAGCGGGCGAAGGCCTCCGGCCGGTCCGGCCCGAAGAAAAGCCCGGTCGGCCCGGTCACGGCGACGCGACCCTCTTCCAGAAAGACGATGGTCTGTGCGATGGCGCGGGCGTCCTCCGGCTGGTGGGTGGCGATGAGTACGGTCATGCGCCGCTCGTCATGCAGGTCGCGCAGCAGGTCGAGCATGTCGGCGCGCAGCGCCGGCCCGAGCGAGGCGAAGGGCTCGTCGAGCAGCAGCACCGGCCGGTCGCGCACCAGCACGCGGGCGAGCGCGACGCGCTGGCGCTCGCCGCCGGAGAGCTCGCGCGGCAGCCGCTTCTCCTTGCCCGCCAGCCCGACGCGGGCGAGCGCGGCGAGGACGTCCTCGCGGTCCTGCGGGGTGAGGCGCAGGGAGGGCGATCGGCCGAGCCCGACATTGGCGGCGACGTCGAGATGGCCGAACAGATTGTTCTCCTGGAACACCATCGAGACCGGCCGCTGCGCCGGCGGCAGGGCGGAGACGTCGGCCCCGCCGATCGCGACGCTGCCCGAGGACGGCGTCTCGAAGCCGGCGACGAGGTTGAGCAGCGTCGACTTGCCCGAGCCGCTCGGCCCCATGAGCGCGACGATCGCCGAGGCGGGGACCGCGAGGTCGAACCGCATCTCCGCTCCGCCGCCATAGGAGAAGCGGACGTCCTCCAGCCTCACGTCGGTACCGCTCACGCGCGCTCCCTCCCCAGCCGGTTGGCCGCCGCCATCAGCGCCAGGCAGAGCGCGCCCAGCATCAGCGCCAGCCCGGCGGCGTCCTGCGTACGGTAGGAACCCATGCGCTCCATGAGAAGATAGGGCAGCGTCCTGACGCTCTCGCTGCCGAACAGGGCGATGACGCCGAGGTCGCCGAGCGACAGCGCCATGGCGAAGGCGAGCGCGGTGAAGAGCGGCCGGCGCAGCACCGGCCAGTCGATCAGCCGCAGCCGCGCCCAGCCGGCGATGCCGAGCTGGGCCGCCAGCCGGTCGTGGCGGGCGGCCGCCGCGTCATGGGCCGGGCGGATGGCGCGGACGGCGAACGGCATGGCCATGACGGCGTTGACGGCGACGACCATGACGGGCGCGGCGGCGAAGACCATGCCCGCCGGGAGCAACAGGATGAACCAGCCGGCGCCGATGACGGTCGGCGGCACGACGAGGACGAACAGCGCGCCGTTGCCGGCCGCCCACTCGAGCAACCTGGCGAGCAGGCCGGCGCGGCTGCTGCTGCGGGCCGTCTCCAGCCTGCGGCGCATGGCGACCAGCGCCAGCGACAGCGCGGCCGACAGCGTTGCCGCCGCGGCAGCGAGCAGCAGGCTGGTCGCGGCGGCGTCGCGCACCCGCGCCTCCGTGGCGAGGCGGCCGAGGTCGGCTTCGAGGCCGGCGACCACGGTCGCGGCCATCGGGCCGGCGACGAACAGGACGGCCGCCGCGATCAGCACGGCGTCGAGGGCGGTGCCGGCCGGCGACGGCCGGTCGTAGCGGCGCGGCGCGAGCGCGAGGCTCGCCTCGCCGGTGGGGCTGGCGCCCAGCCGCGCCATCGCGGCGACGGCCGCGACGGTGAGCGCCACCTGCACCAGCGTCAGCGCGACGGCGCGGGCTGGGTCGAAGTCGAAGCGCAGCGCCTGGTAGATGGCGACCTCAAGCGTGGTGGCGGCCGGGCCGCCGCCGAGCATCAGCACGATGGTGAAGGAGGTGACGCACAGCATGAAGACGAGCGCGGCGACGCCCGGCAGGGCGGCGCGCATCGCCGGCCATTCGATCAGCCGGAAGCTGGCGCGGGCGCCCATGCCGAGCTGGGCCGACAGGCGCCAGTGGTCGAGCGGCACCGCCTCCAGCGCCTCCAGCAGCAGGCGGGCGGCGAGCGGCAGGTTGAAGAAGACATGGGCGACGAGGATGCCGGCCAGCCCGTAGATGCCCGGCCAGTCGCCGCCCGAGAGCCAGGCCATCAGCGGCGCGAACAGGCCGGCGCGGCCCCACAGCGCCAGCACGCCGAGCGCGGCGACGATCGCCGGCAGGCCGAGCGGCACGGCGAACAGGCCGAGGATCAGCGAGCGGCCGGGAAAGGACGGGTGGCGCGACAGCGCGCGTGCGACGAGGATCGCCGGCGCGACCGACAGCAGCGTCGACAGCGCGGCCTGCCACAGGGTGAAGCGGACGATGCGGCCGAGATAGGCGTCGAACGCCCCGGCCGCGCCCGACGGATCGGACGCGGCTTCCGCCAACAGGCCGGCGAAGGCGCCGCCGACGAGGACGGCGACGAAGGCGAGCGCGAGGGGGCCGGGGAGGGGGCGGGTAGCCGGCATTTAATATACCCGCCCGACGATTCGCGGCGCCACCCCCCTCTGGCCTGCCGGCCATCTCCCCCTCAAGGGGGGAGATTGGCAGTTCCAGCGCCGCTGTTCGCATTGCAACGCTGGTGATTGGCGAAGGCGGAATTGAAATCCGATCTCCCCCCTTGAGGGGGAGATGGCCGGCAGGCCAGAGGGGGGTGAGCGATGAAGCACGCTCGCCTGTCCTACCTGCTCATCACCGACAGCCACTCGTCGATCCAGGCCTTGCGGTTCTTCGCGACCTCCTCGGACGGGATCTCCAGCGGCTTTTCGGGGCGGATCATTTCGCCGAACACCGGGTCGAGCGGCTTGCTGGTCGGGGCGGCGGGGAACATCCACTGGGTCTCCGGCACGGCATCCTGGAAGGCGGGGGAGACCATGAAGGCCATGAACTTCGCGGAAAGCGGGTTGCCGGCCCCCTTCCTGGTCACGCCGGCGACCTCGACCTGCAGGTAGTGGCCCTCGGAAAATTCGGCGGCCTTGTAGCGGTCGACCTTCTCGGCGATGCGGTGGTAGGCGGGCGAGGTCGAGTAGGACAGCACCATCGGCGCCTCGCCGGAGGTGAGCAGGCCGTAGGCCTCGCTCCAGCCGGGCGTGACGGTGAGCACGCGGCGCTTCAGCCCGGCCCAGGCGTCGGCGGCCTTGTCGCCGTAGACCGCCTTGACCCACAGCAGCAGGCCGAGGCCGGGCGTCGAGGTGCGCGGGTCCTGGATGGCGATCTTGGCCGAAGGATCGCCCTCGACCAGGTCCTTCAGGCTGGCGGGCGGGCTGGCGACCTTGTCGGCGTCGTAGACCACGGCGAAATAGCCGTAGTCGTAGGGCAGGAAGGTCGCGTCGGACCAGCCGCCGGGGATGGCGACCTTGTCGAGCGAAACGCCGTGGGGTGCGAACAGGCCGGTCTGCGCGGCCTCCCAGGTCAGGTTGTTGTCCAGCCCGAGCACGATGTCGGCCGGGCTCCTGTCGCCCTCCAGCCTGAGGCGGTTGAGCAGCGCCACGCCGTCGGCGACGGAGACGAAATCGACTTCGCAGCCGCATTCGGCCTCGAACGCCTTCTCGACGATCGGGCCGGGACCCCATTCGGCGGTGAAGCTGTCATAGGTGTAGATGGTGAGCTTGTCGGCCGCCTGCACGGGCAGAGCGAGCGCGAGGATGGCTGCGGAAAGGACGGGTATCGCGAGATTGCGCATGTGGCGCCTCCTTCTGTGGTTGAAAGGGAACGGCGCCTGCGATGCAGCGTCTAATCCCTCCGCCGGTACGAGCCGGATCAGGTTCAGCGGGTTGGCATCTTCGCCTCTCAGCCGGCGCGGTTTCCCGCCCGGCACCCCGTTAGAGCGAGGAGACAGATACGCCGGACGGGAAAGGGAAGCAAGGGCGCGCGGGTGACCGCCCACCCCTTGCCCCTCCCCGAAAGGGGGAGGGGACATACTGGCGCTTCCTTCCAAACCGCCCGCCTGCTAGAGGCGGCGGCGATGACGACCTTCACCATCCTGCTCGGCGGCGAGCTCGTCGCGACGCCGCGTCTTTCCGCGCAGATCGCCGGCAGCCGCGTGATCGCGGCCGATTCGGGCATCCTGCACGCGGCCGCGCTGGGGCTCGCGCCGGAGCTGTGGGCCGGCGACTTCGATTCGGTGACGAAGGAAGAACGCGCGGCCTTCGGCCATATCCCGCAGATGGAGTTCCCGTCCGAGAAGGACATGACCGACGGCGAGCTGGCGATCGACGAGGCGATCCGGCGCGGCGCGACGAGACTGGTCATGGCCGGCGCCTTCGGCGGGGCGCGGGCCGACCACGCCTATCTGCATCTCGCGGCGGCCGTCAGCCTGTCGGAGCGCGGGCTCGACGTGCTGCTGACCAGCGGCAACCAGGAGGGCGTGCCGCTCATGGCGGGCCCGCCGGCGACGTTCGACTACGCGCCGGGCACGCTGTTCTCGGTCGTCGGCTTCACCGACATAGCCGGGCTGACGATCTCGGGCGTGCGCTGGCCGCTCACCGACCGGCAGGTGCCGTTCGGCTCGTCGCTGACGATCTCCAACATTGTGACCGGACGGCTGGAGGTGGCGCTCGCGGGCGGCCGCGCCGTGCTGGTCGCGCATCTTCCCGCAGAGGGCTGACCCATGGCGCCGCCGCTCCTCCAGCTCCCCGGCATCAGGCTGACCTTCGGCGGCACGCCGCTGCTCGACGGTGCCGACCTGTCGGTCGAGGCGGGCGAGCGCATCGCGCTGGTGGGGCGCAACGGCTCGGGCAAGTCGACGCTGCTGAAGATCGCGGCGGGGCTGGTCGAGCCGCAGGAGGGCGAGGTGTTCCGCCAGCCCTCGGCCACCATCCGCTACCTGCCGCAGGCGCCGGATTTCGGGGATTTCGCGATCGTTCGCGACTATGTCGCGGCGGGGCTGGGGCCGGCGGACGACCCGCACCGGGCGAGCTACCTGCTCGACCATCTCGGGCTGACTGGCGACGAGGCGCCGGCGACGCTGTCGGGCGGCGAGGCGCGCCGCGCGGCGCTCGCCCGCGTGCTCGCGCCGCAGCCGGACATCATGCTGCTCGACGAGCCGACCAACCATCTGGACCTGTCGACCATCGAGTGGCTGGAGGAGGAGCTTTCGCGCAGCCCGTCGGCGATCATCCTGATCTCGCACGACCGGCGCTTCCTCGAGCGCGTGTCGCGCGCCACGGTGTGGCTCGACCGGGGCCGCACGCAGCGGCTCGACCGCGGCTTCGGCCATTTCGAGGAATGGCGCGACCGGCTGCTGGAGGAAGAGGAGAAGGAGCAGCACAAGCTCGGCCGCCAGATCGTACGCGAGGAGCACTGGCTGCGCTACGGCGTCACCGCGCGGCGCAAGCGCAACATGCGCCGGCTGGGCGAATTGCAGGAGATGCGGGCGCGCCACCGCGGCCACAAGGGGCCCGAGGGCGCGGCCGCCATGAAGGCTTCGGACGCGGCCGAGAGCGGCAAGCTCGTCATCGAGGCCAAGGGCATCTCCAAGAGCTTCGGCGACCTCACGGTGGTGCGCGACTTCTCGATCCGGGTGGCGCGCGGCGACCGCATCGGCCTCGTCGGGCCGAACGGGGCGGGCAAGACGACGCTGCTGAAGATGCTGACCGGCGAGCTCGCGCCGGACGCGGGCACGGTGCGGCTCGGCGCCAACCTGACCATCGCCACGCTCGACCAGAAACGCGAAAGCCTCGACCCCGAGGAAAGCGTGCAGGCGTTTCTGACGCGAGGCGCGGGCGACTGGCTGGAGATCAACGGCGAGAGGAAGCACGCGGCATCCTATCTCAAGGACTTCCTGTTCAAGCCGGAGCAGGCGCGCACGCCGGTGAAGGAGCTTTCGGGCGGCGAGCGGGCGCGGCTGGTGCTGGCGCGCATCCTCGCCACGCCGGCGAACCTGCTGGTGCTCGACGAGCCGACAAACGACCTCGACATGGAGACGCTGGACCTGCTGCAGGAGCTGGTGGCGGGTTTTTCCGGCACGGTGATCCTGGTCAGCCACGACCGCGACTTCCTCGACCGCACGGTGACCTCGACGATCGCGCCGGAGGGCGACGGGCGCTGGGTCGAATATGCCGGCGGGTACGCCGACATGCTGGCGCAGCGCGGCTCGAAGGCGTTCGGGCGGCGCGGCGGCGAGGCGAAGAAAGCGGCGCCGGCGGCAGGCAAGCCGGCTGCGGCGCCGAAGGAGCCGGCGAAGAAGCTCTCCTACAAGCAGAAATTCGCGCTGGAGAGCCTGCCGAAGAAGATGGAAGCCGTCTCCGCCGAGATCGGCCGGCTGGAGGCGAAGCTCTCCGACCCGGCGCTCTACGCCAAGGAGCCCGCCGCCCACCAGAAGCTCGCCGCCGCGCTGGACGCCGAGCGCGCGAAGCTTGCGGCGATGGAGGAGGAATGGCTGGAGCTGGAGATGCTGAGGGAGGAGATCGAGGGGTAGTTGCCTGTCGTGGATTATCCGCATAGATTATGCGGATAGGAGCTGCCGATGCTGACCAAGCCCGAACCTCGCAAGTCCGTCAACGTTTTGGTCGACGCCCGATTGCTGGCAGAAGCGAAAGCGCTCGGCGTGAACCTGTCGCGCGCGGCCGACGAAGGCCTCGTCAAGGCGATCCGGGACCGCAAGTCCCAGCTCTGGCTGGAGGAAAACCGCGCGGCGATCGAGGAGAACAATCGCTTTTTCGAAGAGCACGGGTTGCCGTTCGCGGAATACCGCGGCTTCTGATGTCGAAATACGATGTGTTTGCCGACCCGCGCGCCAGCGGGAACTTGCTGATCGTCGTGCAGGACGATCTGTTCGACATGCTCGATACGCGGCTTGCCATTCCGCTGCTGCCCGAGGATGGGCGGCGAACCCCGTTGAATCGGCTGAACCCCGTCTTTCCGGTCGGCGAGAAAAGCTACGTGCTCTACACGCAGCACATGGTCGCAGTCCCCCGGCACGTCCTGAAAGGCCCGGTCGCGAACTTGCGGGAGCGATGCGACGAGATCACGGCGGCCGTGGATTTCCTGAATCGGGGCTTCTGAGCCCGCTCAGTCCAGCTTGATGACGGCGGGGATGCGGGCGTAGTCCCGATTGTCGCGCACGCGGACATAGCCGATCAGTTCGCCGCTGTCGGCCAAGTAGAATTCGCCGATGGCGGTGCCCATGGCGAGCGAGACCCGGTCGCCGCGAATGAAGGCCGAATTCTGCGCACCGCAACGGTCGCGGTAGTTGAAGCTCAGGCAGCCTTCCTTGCTCGACCGATAGACGATCTCCAGCGCCCAGATGCCCGACACGTCCTTGACGAACGCCTTGTCGCCCTTCGGGGCGTCGGCGGCGGCCGTCAGCTCTATGCTCAGCCGCGGCTTCTGCATCATCGAATCGAACAGGATCTGCTGGCGCACCATCGGGTCGGAGGCGCTGCGCATGCCCTCGCGCACGGCATAGGCGCGCATGACCGGGTTGGACGAGCAGACGAGCTGCTGGAAGGCGAACAGGCGGTCGAGCGGGTCGGCCTGCTGGTCGATCAGCTTGTCGCGGTATTCCTTCAGCTCCTGCGCCGGGATGTTGACGTATTCCTCGCAGGCGAGCGCGGCGCCGCCGAAGCCGAGAAAGGCGAGCAGGCCCGCCGCGAACACCCTGTAGCCAGCCATCCTCATCTCCCCTCCGTCACCGACAGCGTGATGCGGGCGACGCCGGCCTTGGCCTCGTAGCCCGCGGTCACCGAGCAATCCTTCCAAAGCTCCACCGGCGTGTCCAGCGGCAGGGCCTTCTCGTAGCCGCGGAAGGAGCGGCCGGGCACGCCGCGGTCGAGGCTGGAGAGGCGGATGCGGCCGGCTTGCAGAGCGGCCTTGAAGCCGCCGAAGCCGCACAGCTCGAAGGCCTGGTTCTCGAACACGCCGATGGTGCGCGGAGACGCCGCCTCGCCGACCGGGCCGGTCGCACGGCCGGGCTTCGGCTCGGGCGCGAGCGCGGCGAGCTCCTGCCGTGCCGGCCTGGCGGCGGGTGCGGGCCGCGCCACGGCCGGAGTATCGTCCGCTTCGGCCGGATCGGGGTTCAGGTAGAAATCCACGGCGATGTCGGAGTGGATCCACGGCCGCTGGCGGTCGCCGGTGGCGGACGAGACGTCGGCCATGACGCGGCGCATCGTCCGGCTGATCTCCATGCCGGGCGCGCCGAGATGGCGCAGCAGGGCCGCCGCGAAGGGGCTGTTGCGGCCGTCGCCGTCGGCCGCCGTCTCGCCGGGCGCGGTGGCGAAGCCGATCATGATGCCGCCGCCGGTGGCGGGGAGCGCCAGCCCGCGCGAGGTGCCGGCCGAGCGGGTCGCGACGAAGCTGCGCGACAGCGGGTTGTCGCGACAGGCATCGAGCAGCGCGATGGCGATCCTGTCGCCGCCGACCATGAAGCGCAGCACGGTGTCGGCCTCGACCGTCTCGAACTGGAGGGCGCTGGCGGTGGACAGCGCGGCGTCGACCGGGATCAGGTAGTTGCGGCCGTCGACCTGCATGCCGTGGCCGGCATAGTAGAACAGCGTCACCGCCGCATCGGCCGAGCGGTCGGCGAAGGCGCGGATGCGGTCCTCCATGCCGAGGCGGTCGAGATTGACGCCGAAGACGACGTCGAAGCCCAGCCCTTCGAGCAGGCCGGCCATGTCGCGGGCGTCGTTGGCGGGGTTGGGCAGCGCCGGCGCGTGGCGGTAGGCGCCGTTGCCGATGACCAGCGCGACGCGCTTGCCGGCGGCGAGCGCGCGCGGCGAGGCGGTAGCGCCGCGGTCGAGCGCGGCGGCCGGCCACGCCGCCACGACGAGCACAAGTATCATCAGGAAGATGCGAATGCCGCCGGCCATCAGCCCGTTATTGCCCACCCCGGAAATGCTCCCGGAGAGAGCGTAGAGCATGGGCGGCGGGCTGCGCAACGCGCGCGGCGCGCACAGGCGGCCGCATGCTTAATGCGAAAAGGCTCAGTCGGCGCCGTTGTGGCCGCGCACGGCGAGGCGGGCGGCGAGCGTCTCCATGCGCTCGGCGAGGCCGGACAGCGCGCCGGTGAGGGCCTCGTCGTTCTTGTTGGCCTTGGTCAGCGCGTCGTCGCGCGTCTTGCGCAGCGTGGCGATCTCGCTTTCCAGCCCGCGCACGCGGCGCTGCAGCTCCGACAGCTCGTCGAGCACCATGATGCCGGCCATGACGGTGAGCCGCTGGTCGCCGATCTCGCCGAAGGAATCCTTCAGATGCAGCACGTAGCGGTCGAAGCGGCCGGCGAGCTCGATCAGATGCTCCTCCTGGCCCTCGTCGCAGGCCATCCTGTACTGCTTGCCGTCGATCGTGACCGTTACCTGCGACACAATGCACCTTACCTGTCGAGCACCGCGCGGATGGTCTCCATCGCCGTCACCAGGCGGCGCGAGACCTCCTTGTTGACGGTTTCCAGGCGCTCGGCGCGGGCTTCCGAATTGTCGAGCTCCTGGGCGAGCCGGGCGCGGTCGGCGTTCATGCGCTGCACCTCGGCCTCGGCTTCCATATAGTCCTGATCGTGCTCGAGACGGGCCGCGACGGCGCCTTCCAGCGTCTCGATCGCCTTGCCGAGCCGGGCGATGACTTCCCTCAGCGTGGCTTCGGAGGACATCCGACCGCAACCCTTCCAGATCGCCTGCGCCGGCCCCGGCATTGCGGGCCTCGCCCCGACCTTTCCCGAATCGTGCGCCAATAGAGGCGCTTAGGCCGGAAAGATTAGGAGGTGCCTCAACGCGGCGTCAACCGAGGCGTGCAGGCTGTCCCCTTCATTCGCACCGGGGTGCGGCGGAAGGCCCGAAGGCGGGGCGGCGCCGGGCGGGCCGGCTTTGTTGACTCGCACGCGGCGCCTGCTATGTGTCGCCTGCCTTTTTCGGGGGCCGGATCCGGCCCCGCGGACCGGCGCGCCCCGGCCCACGCACCAGCGAGAACGCCATGATTTCACGCGAGAAGCACGACCGGATGGCGAATGCGATCCGTTTCCTGTCCATGGATGCCGTCGAGAAGGCCAATTCCGGCCATCCCGGCCTGCCGATGGGGGCGGCCGACATCGCCACGGTCCTCTACACGCGCTTCCTGACGCACGACCCGAAGAACCCGCACTGGCCCGACCGCGACCGCTTCGTGCTGTCGGCCGGGCACGGCTCGATGCTGCTCTACTCGACGCTCTACCTGTCGGGCTACGAGGACATCACGCTGGACGAGATCAGGAACTTCCGCCAGCTCGGCTCGCGCACCGCCGGCCATCCCGAATACGGCCACGCGGCCGGCATCGAGACGACGACCGGGCCGCTCGGCCAGGGCATCGCGAACGCCGTCGGCATGGCGATGGCCGAGCGGATCCTGAACGCCCGCTTCGGCGACGGCCTCGTCGACCACCACACCTACGTGCTGGCCGGCGACGGCTGCCTGATGGAGGGCATCAGCCAGGAGGCGATCGCGCTCGCCGGTCACCTGCGGCTCAACAAGCTGACCCTGATGTGGGACGACAACCGCATCTCGATCGATGGGCCGGTGTCGCTGTCGGATTCGACCGACCAGATCAAGCGCTTCGAGGCCTGCGGCTGGAACACGATCGCCGCCGACGGGCACGACCCCGAGGCGATCGCCGCCGCCTTCACCAAGGCGAAGGCCTCCGACCGGCCGACCATGATCGCCTTCCGCACGACGATCGGCTTCGGCGCGCCGACCAAGGCCGGCACCAACAAGGTGCACGGCTCGCCGCTCGGCGCCGAGGAGATCGCAGCCACGCGCAAGGCGCTCGGCTGGGACAGCGCGCCCTTCGTGGTGCCGTCCGACATCCTCGACGACTGGCGGCTGGCCGGCCTGCGCTCGGCCAAGGAGCGCAAGGAGTGGGAGAAGCGGCTGGCGGCGGCGGACGCCGACACGCGCGCCGAGTTCGAGCGGCGCATGCGCGGCGACCTGCCCCAGACGCTGGAGGCGGCGCTGGCCGACTACAAGCGCAAGCTCGCCAAGGACAAGCCGAAGGTGGCCACCCGCAAGTCGTCCGAGATGGCGCTGGAGGTGATCAACGGCGCGGTGCCGGAGACGATCGGCGGCTCGGCCGACCTGACCGGCTCCAACAACACCAAGACCAGCCAGACCAAGCCGATCACGCCGACCGACTTCTCCGGCCGCTACGTCTATTACGGCATCCGCGAGCACGGCATGGCGGCGGCCATGAACGGCATGACGCTGCATGGCGGCGTGATCCCCTATGGCGGCACGTTCCTGACCTTCTCCGACTATGCGCGGCCGGCCATGCGGCTCGCCTCGCTGATGGGCATCCGCACCATCTTCGTGATGACGCACGATTCGATCGGGCTGGGCGAGGACGGGCCGACGCACCAGCCGGTCGAGCACCTCGCCGCGCTGCGCGCCATCCCCAACCACAACGTCTTCCGCCCGGCCGACGCGATGGAGGCGGCGGAGTGCTGGGAGATCGCGCTGGCCTCGACCAAGACGCCGTCGACGCTGGCGCTGACCAGGCAGAACCTGCCGGCGCTGCGTACCGAGTTCTCCGAGGACAATCTGTGCGCGCTCGGCGCCTACGAGATCGCGACCGCCAGCGACGAGGCGAAGGTGACCATCTTCGCCACCGGCTCGGAGGTGGAGATCGCGCTCGCGGCGCGGGCGGCGCTGGAGAAGAAGGGCCATCCGACCCGCGTCGTCTCGGTGCCGTGCTTCGAGCTGTTCGAGAAGCAGGACGCGGCCTACCGGGCGGCGATCCTCGGCAAGGGCGGCGTCAAGGTCGCCATCGAGGCCGGCATCCGGCAGGGCTGGGACGCCTTCATCGGCGCCGACGGCATCTTCGTCGGCATGCACGGCTTCGGCGCCAGCGCGCCGGCCGAGCAGCTCTACCAGCATTTCGGCATCACCGCGGACGCCACCGTCAAGGCGGTCGAGGCGCGGCTCGCGCAGAAGGGCTGAGGCGCGGCTTACCTCCCCCTTGAGGGGAGGTCGCTGAGAACACGTAGTGTTCGAAGCGGGTGGGGTCGCCGCGGCAGTGCGCGGCCCTGCCGATTACGTCGCCTCCAGTGAAGGCGACCCCACCCGGCTCGCTGCGCTCGCCGACCTCCCCTCAAGGGGGAGGTGACTTGCTGCACCAATCGCTTTTCCCGTGCCGCCGCTGGATTCTTGGCCGCCGCGCGGTTATGGAAACGCAGCCTCCCGGCAGACATCCCGAGAATTCCTCGCGCAGCGAAAGAGGAGACCGCACCATGCCCGTCAGAATAGCCGTCAACGGCTTCGGCCGCATCGGCCGCAACATCGTCCGCGCCATCTACGAATCCGGCCGCAAGGACATCGACGTCGTCGCCGTCAACGACCTCGGTCCGGTCGAGACCAACGCGCACCTGCTGCGCTACGACAGCGTGCACGGCCGCTTCCCGAGCGAGGTCAAGGTCTCCGGCGACACGATCCAGGTCGGCTCCGACAGCTTCAAGGTGCTCGCCGAGCGCGACCCGTCCAAGCTGCCCTGGGGCAGCCTCGGCGTCGACATCGTGCTCGAATGCACCGGCATCTTCACGTCGAAGGAGAAGGCCTCGGCGCACCTGACGGCCGGCGCCAAGCGCGTCATCGTCTCGGCGCCCGCCGACGGCGCCGACCTGACCGTCGTCTACGGCGTCAACCACGACAAGCTGACCAAGGACCACATCGTCATCTCCAACGCGTCCTGCACCACCAACTGCCTGGCGCCGGTGGCCAAGGTGCTGAACGACGCGTTCGGCATCGAGAAGGGCTTCATGACGACGGTGCACGCCTATACGGGCGACCAGCCGACGCTCGACACGATGCACAAGGATCTGTATCGCGCCCGCGCGGCCGCGATGTCGATGATCCCGACCTCGACGGGCGCGGCCAAGGCCGTCGGCCTCGTGCTGCCGGAGCTCAAGGGCAAGCTCGACGGCGTGTCGATCCGCGTGCCGACGCCGAACGTCTCGGTCATCGACTTCAAGTTCGTGCCGAAGCGCAAGGTCACCGTCGACGAGGTCAACGCGGCGCTCATCAAGGCTGCCGACAGCGGTCCGCTGAAGGGCATCCTCGCCTATACGAAGGAGCCGCTGGTCTCGATCGACCTCAACCACAACGCGGCCTCGTCGACGTTCGCGATCGACCAGACCAAGGTGATCGAGGGCGACCTCGTGCGCGTCATGTCGTGGTACGACAACGAGTGGGGCTTCTCCAACCGCATGGCCGACACGACCGCGGCGCTGGCCAAGACCATGTAGGCCGCGAGGCCCAATCTTTCAGGAATCGAAAGCGCCCGGTTGAAGCCGGGCGTTTTCTTTTTCTACACTGACGCTGCGGCATCCACGAATCGCAGCCGCGGGGTCGCCCGGACCCCGCTTCCGCCGCGCCCTCGACATCGAAGTGCCGTCTTTCCGGCGACAGGTCGGAACCGAAAGCGGCGGGCCGACCGGAGGAGGGTTGCTCGGGGCATTCGGGGCTGAACGGCAGGGACCGCCAACATGTTCGACTGGATCTACATCGCGACGCTGGTCGGGACCCTGCTGGTCCTGGTCGCGGCGTTCTCCAGTCTGGTCGCGTTCCGCTTCGGCGCCCCGCTGCTGCTGCTCTTCCTCGGCATCGGGCTGGCGGCCGGCGTCGACGGGCTCGGCATCAGCTTCGACAATGCGGCGGTGGCCTACTATATCGGCTCGCTGGCGCTCGCCATCATCCTGTTCGATTCCGGCTTCGGCACCTCGCTGCAATCGTTCCGACAGGCTGCCGCGCCGGCGGTATCGCTGGCGACGGTCGGGGTGCTGCTGACCACCACCATCTTCGGCACAGCCGCGCATTACCTGCTCGGCATCACCTGGCTGGAAGGCTTCCTGCTCGGGGCAATCGTCGGCTCGACCGACGCGGCGGCCGTGTTCTTCCTGCTGCGCGGCGGCGGCATCAACATCCGCGACCGGGTGCGCTCGACGCTGGAGATCGAATCGAGCTCGAACGACCCGATGGCGATCTTCCTGACGATCACGCTGGTCGAGATCATCGCCACCGGCGGCAGCGGCGGCCATATCGGCGTGGAGCTGCTCGTCGAGTTCGTGCGCGAGATGGGCATCGGCCTCGTCGCCGGCGTCGGCGGCGGGGCGATGATCGCGACGCTGGTCAACCGGCTCGACATCGACCGCGGGCTGGCGCCGATCTTCGTGCTGGCGCTGTCGCTGCTGGTCTTCTCGGTAACCGGCGCGATCGGCGGCAGCGGCTTCCTGGCGGTGTTCGTGGCCGGCATCTATGCCGGCAACCGGCAGATCAAGTCGGCGCCGGCGCTGCGCAGCTTCCAGGAAGGCGCGAGCTGGCTGGCGCAGATCATCATGTTCGTGCTGCTCGGACTGCTGGCGACGCCGTCGCAGTTCCAGCTCATCGCCGTGCCGGCGATCCTGCTCGCGCTGTTCCTATGCCTGGTGGCGCGGCCGGTCGCGGTGTGGCTCTCGCTGGTCCCGTTCGAGTTCGCCCGCGCCGAGACGCTGTTCCTGTCGTGGGTCGGCCTGCGCGGGGCGGTGTCGATCCTGCTCGCCATCGTGCCGCTGCTCGGCGGGCTCGACCACGGCACGCTGTTCTTCAACACCGCCTTCATCATCGTGCTCGTGTCGCTCTTGGTGCAGGGCTGGACGATCGGCCCGCTGGCGAAATGGCTGAACCTGATCGTGCCGCCGCGCATCGGCCCGGTCGAGAAGCTGGAGCTGGAGCTGCCCGGCACGGCCCATCACGAGCTGCTGGTCTACCGCGTGGTGGCCGGCAGCCCGGTGGCGCGCGGCGAGCGCATCCCGCGCTGGGCGCGGCCATCGCTGGTGATCCGCGACGGGCAGTCGAAGAGCTACCAGTATGCCGGCCGGCTGCAGGCGGGCGACTACGTCTATCTGTTCATCTCGGCGCGCTATCCGCGCCTGCTCGACCGGCTGTTCGCCAGCCCGGCGCCGGTGGCCGGCGACGACGCCGACTTCTTCGGCGCCTTCTCGATCGACCCGGCGCGCACGGCGCTCGACCTGCAGGCGGCCTACGGCATCGACCTGCGCGCCGACGAGCAGGAGCTGACGATCGCCGAGCTGATGACGCGGCGGCTGGGCGGGCGGGCCGAATATGCCGACCGCGTGGCGCTCGGGCCGGTCGACCTGATCGTGCGCGACGTCGACGAGCAGGGCCGCATCGAGAGCGTCGGCGTGTCGCTGGAGCCGGAGGCGGCGCAGCGGCAGGTGCCGATGTTCCTCACCGGCCGCGAGCTCGCCGCCAAGATCCGCGGCCTGTTCGGCCGCCGGCGCGACGTCGCGGCCGCGGAAGCCGAACCGCACGCCCCGGCCGCGCCCGAATAGCGGAGCTGCGGGTCGCGGCGCTGCGCGCATTTGACTGCGGCGGCGCCTTCTGTATGGTCCGGCCGGTTCTTCCGCAGGAGATTTCCATGCCCCGTTTCCGCACCCTCGACGACGCGGACGTCGCCGGCCGCCGCGTGCTCGTGCGCGTCGATCTCAACGTTCCGGTCAAGGACGGCAAGGTGACCGACGCGACCCGCATCGAGCGGGTGGCCGGCACGATCGACGAGCTCGCCGGCAAGGGCGCCAGGGTGATCCTGCTCGCGCATTTCGGCCGGCCGAAGGGCAAGCCGGACCCCGAGCAGTCGCTGAAGCCGATCGCGGCGGCAACGGCCGCCGTGCTCGGCCGCAAGGTGGCCTTCGCGGCCGACTGCATCGGCGAGGCGGCGGCAAAGGCGGTTGCCGCGATGAAGGACGGCGACGTGCTGCTTCTCGAAAACACCCGCTTCCACGCCGGCGAGGAGAAGAACGACCCGGCCTTCGCGAAGGAATTGGCGGCGAACGGCGACCTCTACGTCAACGACGCCTTCTCGGCCGCGCACCGCGCGCATGCCTCGACCGAGGGGCTGGCGCACCTGCTGCCGGCCTATGCGGGGCGCACGATGGAGGCCGAGCTCGACGCGCTGGAGAAGGGGCTGGGCAACCCGAAGCGGCCGGTGGTGGCGATCGTCGGCGGCGCCAAGGTGTCGACAAAGATCGACCTCCTGCAGAACCTCGTCAAAAAGGTCGACGCGCTGGTAATCGGCGGCGGCATGGCCAACACGTTCCTCGCCGCGCAGGGCATCGACGTCGGTAAGTCGCTGTGCGAACACGAGCTGGCGGATACGGCCAGGGCGATCCTCGCGGCGGCGAAGACCGCGGGCTGCGAGATCGTGCTGCCGACCGACGCGGTGGTGGCGCGCAAGTTCGAGGCGAATGCGGCGAACGAGACGGTGCCGGTCGGCAAGGTGCCGGCCGACGCGATGATCCTCGACGTCGGACCGGCGACGGTGAAGGCGGTCGAGGCGTGGATCGGCAAGGCGGCGACGCTGGTCTGGAACGGCCCGCTCGGCGCCTTCGAGATCGCGCCGTTCGACCGCGGCACGGTGGCCGCGGCGAAGACCGCGGCGCGGCTGACGAAGGAAGGCAGGCTCGTCTCGGTCGCCGGCGGCGGCGACACGGTCGCCGCACTCCACCAGGCCGGCGTCGCCGACGACTTCACCTACGTCTCCACCGCCGGCGGCGCCTTCCTCGAATGGATGGAAGGCAAGGAGCTGCCGGGCGTGGAGGCGCTGAGGGCCTAATACCCTCCTGCTACCCCGCCCTGCCGTAGCTTTCGCCGTTGGCTTCCATGCGGCGGTAGAAGTCGGCGAGCGTCTTGCCGCGTTCGTGGCGGAAGGGGCGGCCGGCGGGTTCGAGCGCGGCGATGCGGTCGACGCGGAAGGTGCGGAAGTCCTCGCGCATCTCGCACCAGGCGACCAGCGTCCACACCTTGCCCCAGAACCACAGGCCGAGCGGACGCACGTGCCGCTCGGTCTCCCTGCCCGTCTCGTCCTTGTAGCGGAAGACGAGCACGTCGCGCGCCTCCACCGCCCGCTCCAACCGGTCGAGCGCGGCGCGGTCGGCGTCGGACACCACCCACAGCGGCATGTGGATCTGGGTCGCCGCCACCCGCGCCTTCTCCGGCTCGGGCAGCACGGCGGCGATCTTGACCAGCGCCTCTTCCGCGGCGCGGGCCATCTGGGCGCCGCCGAAGGCGCGCACCATGCGCGCGCCGGCGACCAGCGCCACGATCTCGTCACGCGTGAACATCAGCGGCGGAAGGTCGTAGCCTTCCCGCATGAGGTAGCCGACGCCGGCCTCCCCGTCGATCGGCACGCCGGTCGACTGCAGGTCGGCGATGTAGCGGTAGATGGTGCGCTCCGACACCTCCAGCCGCTCGCCCAGCATGCGCGCCGTCACCAGCCGGCCGCCGCGGAGCTGCTGGACGATCTGGAACAGGCGGTCGGCGCGTCGCATCGTTGACAGCCCTCAGGTGAACAGGCCGATCGAGTTGCCGTCGGGGTCGAGGCAATAGGCGAAGCGGCCGGCCGGGATGTCTATCACCGGCGACACCACCTGGCCACCATTGGCCGTGACCCGCTCCAGCGCCTCCTCCAGCGGCCGCGCCACGGCGAGATGCACCGTCGGCCCGCTGCCGGCCGGCGCCGGCCTGCCCGGATAGATGTGGCCGGACACCCGGCCGTTGCCGTTGTAGGCGAACATCGACATCGGGTTCGGCCCGCCCTCCTGGTCCCTCAGCTCGTTCTGCAGCACCGCGCCGTAGAAGGCCCTGGCGCGCTCCATGTCGGTCACCGGGATCTCGAACCAGTGGGCGGCGTCGTCTGGAATGAAGCTCATGTCTTTCTGTCTCCGTTGCGGTCTCGAAACGTGCCGCCCGGACGTCGGTCAGGATGCCATCATGCCACTCCGCTCCTGACAACATGATGTCAGGAGCGGGAAGCTGCGGCAGCGCCCGGGAGGCGATGGGGAAAGTCATCCGCGGCGGGCCGTCGCGCGCGGGCCGAAGAGCGGCTCCGGCAAGGTCTCGGGCAGGGCGTCCGGCCAGCCGATATCCTTGCGGATGCCGGCGGGCAGGCCCTCCATGATGCGCTGCGTGCGCCATCTCAGCCGGCGCGCGCGCCAGCCGTCGAGCGCGCGCATGCCGTAGGCGAAGAAGCCGTGACTGGTCATCTGCGTGTCTCCTCTGATCGTCGCAGGGAGACTATCGCACAGGCCTGCCGACAGCCTTCTGTCAGGAGGGACGCGTCGGATCGAAGATGGTCAGCGGCGCGTCGGCACCGTGTAGTTGAGCGGCAGGCGGCCGCCGTCGGCGTAGATGGTCTGGCCGGTGATGTAGGAGGCGTCGTCGGAGGCGAGGAAGGCGACGATCCCCGCGATCTCGTCGGGCTGGCCGACACGGCCGAGCGGCGTGCGCGACAGGAGCCGCTCGCGCGCCTCCGTGTCGCCGGCCACGCCCGCCAGCATCGGCGTGTCGATCGAGCCGGGGCCGACGGCGTTGACCCTGATGCCGTGCGGCGCGAGCGCCAGCGCCATCACCTTCGTGAGCTGGCCGACGCCGGCCTTCGACACCGAATAGGGAACCTGGTCGGCGATCGCCAGCACGGCGTTGACCGACGACATGTTGACGATCGAGCCCGGCGCGCCGCCCTTCTCGACCTTCTCGATCATGAAGCGGGCGACCGCCTGGCCGGCGAGGAACGGCCCGCGCAGGTTGACCCGCATCACCCGGTCGAAATCGTCCTCGGAGATGTCGACGAACGGGCAGGCGAAGGTGATGCCCGCGTTGGAGACGAGGATGTCGATGTCGCCGAAGGTCTCGACGGTGGCGGCGACGAGGTTGTGCACGTCGAGCCGCCGCCCGACGTCGGCCTTGACGAAGCGCGCCTCGCCCAGCTCCTTCAAGTCGGCGAGCACGCGCGCGCCGTGCTCGGCGTCGACGTCGGCCATGACGACCCGCGCGCCCTCGCGCAGCAGCCGCTCGCAGATGGCGCGGCCGATGCCGCCCGCCGCTCCCGTCACGATCGCCGTCCTGCCGTCGAGCGCCATGGGCCGTCCTCCGTCCGGGGCTACACCCCGATGCCGCGCTGGTTGAGCGCCACCGTGATCTCGTCGAGGATGGCGGGGTCGTCGATCGTGGCGGGCATGGTCCAGGCTTCCCTGTCGGCGATCTTCTGCATGGTGCCGCGCAGGATCTTGCCGGAGCGCGTCTTGGGCAGCCGCTTGACGGCGAGCGCGGTGCGGAAGGCGGCGACCGGGCCGATCTTGTCGCGCACCAGCGCGACGGCCTCCTTCTCGATCTCCGCGACCGGCCGGTCGACGCCGGCGTTGAGCACGAGGAAGCCGACCGGCGCCTGGCCCTTCATGGCGTCGGCGATGCCGATCACCGCGCATTCGGCGACGTCCGGGTGCTCGGCCAGCACCTCCTCCATCGCGCCGGTCGACAGGCGGTGGCCGGCGACGTTGATGATGTCGTCGGTGCGGGCCATGATGAAGAGATAGCCGTCGCCATCGATGAAGCCGGCATCTGCCGTCTTGTAGTAGCCCGGGAACTCGTCGAGATAGGCGCTGCGGAAGCGCTTCTCCGCGTTCCACAGCGTCGGCAGGCAGCCGGGCGGCAGCGGCAGCTTCACCACCACGTTGCCGAGCTTGCCGGTCTCGACCGGATGGCCGGTGTCGGACAGGACCTCGACCGTGTAGCCCGGCATCGGCACGGCCGGGGAGCCGTATTTCACCGGCAGCAGGCCCAGCCCGACGGGGTTGTTGGTGATCGGCGCGCCGGTCTCGGTCTGCCACCAGTGGTCGATCACCGGAACCTTCAGCTTCTGCTCGGCCCATTTGATCGTCTCGGGGTCGGCGCGCTCGCCGGCGAGGAACAGCGTGCGGAAGCCGGACAGGTCGTAGTTGCCGATCAGCTCACCGCGCGGGTCCTCCTTCTTGATGGCACGGAAGGCGGTGGGCGCGGTGAACAGCGCCGCCACCTTGTGCTCGGAGATCACGCGCCAGAACGTGCCGGCGTCGGGCGTCCCGACCGGCTTGCCTTCGAACAGGATGGTGGTGCAGCCGTGGAACAGCGGGGCGTAGACGATGTAGGAGTGGCCGACCACCCAGCCGACGTCGGAGGCCGCCCAGAACACCTCGCCCGGCTTCACGCCGAACTCGTTGCCCATCGACCATTCGAGCATGACCATGTGGCCGCCATTGTCGCGCACCACGCCCTTGGGCTGGCCGGTCGTGCCGGACGTGTAGAGGACGTAGAGCGGGTCGGTCGCCTTGACCGGCACGCAGGGCACGTCGCGGCCGGCTGCTTTGGCGGCGGCTACCTTCTCGGCATAGTCGAGGTCGCGGCCGGGCTTCAGCTCGCAGGTCTGCTGCGGCCGCTGCAGGATCAGGCAGCTCTCCGGCTTGTGGCCGGACAGCTCGATGGCACCGTCGAGCAGCGGCTTGTAGGCAACGATGCGGCCGGGCTCCAGCCCGCAGGAGGCCGAGATGACGGCCTTCGGCCGGGCGTCGTCGATGCGGGTGGCGAGCTCCTTGGCGGCGAAGCCGCCGAACACCACCGAATGCACCGCGCCCAGCCGCGCGCAGGCGAGCATGGCGAAGGCCGCTTCCGCCACCATCGGCATGTAGATGATGACGCGGTCGCCCTTGCCGACCCCCATGTCCTCGAGCACCGCGGCGAGCGCCACCACCTCCGCCTTCAGCTCGGCGAAGGTGAACTTGCGCTGCGTGCCGGTAATCGCGCTGTCGTGGATGAGGGCGAGCTGGCCGGCGCGGCCGCGCTCGACATGGCGGTCGACCGCGTTGAAGCAGGTGTTGCATTCGGCGCCAACGAACCACTCGCCGTAGACGCCGGCCTTGGCGTCGAACACCCTGTTCCACGGTTTGACCCAGTCGATCGCCTTCGCCGCATCCGCCCAGAAGGCTTCCGGGTCCGCCTTCCAGCGGGCATAGGTCTCGTGATAGCGCGACGACATCGCTCATCCTCCCTGCAACTGCGATCTGGATTATGGCCCGGCGGGGACCAAGTCCACAATGACGATAGTCGCAGGTCTCCGCCGGCCTTCCGCACGGCGCGCCCGCACGCTATAGCCTCGCGCGAACCTGCAACAACCTCCGGCCGCATCCCCGAAAGGACGACATGAGCAAGGCGATCGCGCTCGTTCTGCTGGCGGCGATGCTGGTCCAGATCGTCAAGCCGCTCGGCCTGCCGGGCCTCAGGAAGCGGAGCGACTTCTGGAAGGTCGCCGTGCTGGCGATCGTCGTGATGATGGTGACGGTGGCGGTACGGCCGGGCTGATTGTCGCCAGCACGAAGGGCAGCATGTGCCGCGCCCATGCCGCGTAGCCGGCTTCCGAGGCGTGAAAGCCGTCCTTGGAGAAGCCGGCGGCGGGATCCTCGACCGGCAGCCGCGCGGCGGCGACCGCGCCGCGCTCGCGGCACAGCCGCTCGCCCATGCGGTTGACCAGGCTCGCGCGGATCTCCAGCAGCCGGCCGAGCAGAGGCGGCAGCGCCGGCACCCGCGTCATGTCGACCACAGGCGACCAGAAGATGTGCGCCTGCGGCCATTTGGCCCTGAGCGCATAGAGCAGACCGCCGAACTCGCGCTTGAAGCGGGAGACGGTGTGGAAGTTCTTGGCGTCGTTGGTGCCGATCGAGACGACGACGTGCGTCCACGGCTCGTGCGCGAGGTTGGGCACAACGAAGTCGCGGACCTGGCCGGCGGTGGCCGAGTTGAAGCCCGCCGCGCGCCACTCGACCGGCCGGCCGGTGGCCTCGGCGACCAGCGGCGCCAGCCGCGCCGCCAGCCCGCCGTCGGTATGCGCGATGCCGACGGAGGCGGCGGACGAATCGCCCAGCACCAGCAGCCGCACCGGCTCGCCCGTGCCCGCCACGCGGTGGATCACCGGCCCGTCGGCCGGCGCCATGCGCTCGGTGCGCATCCGCACGCCGACGCCCTGCCAGATGTAGATCGGCAAGGCGAGCCAGGAGACGAGGGAGCGCAGCAGCATGATGGGCGCGGCCCGTGGCCGTTACGCCGCTTTCGGCCTCACCCCGCCCGCGACGCCTGGAAGATGCTGTCGATGGCCGAGCCGAGCGCGGCGTCGAACTCGGCGTCGCTCTGCTGCGCCGAGAGGCCTTCGGTCAGCGCCCGCGAGAAGCTGGCGATCATGCCCTTGTTCTGCGCCAGCCTGGCGTTCGCGTCGTCGCGCGAATAGCCGCCCGACAGCGCCACGACGCGCATGACGCGCGGGTCGTCGATCAGCGGCTTGTAGAGGTTGGCTTTCGTCGGCAGCGTCAGCTTGAGCATCACCTGCCTGCCGGCCGGCACGCCGTCGAGATGCTTGCGGATCTCGGCGAGCAGGATGTCCTCGGCCGCCGCCTTGTCGGCGATCGAGATGGTCACCTCGGGCTCGATGATCGGCATGAGGCCGTGGGTCAGGATCTGCCGGCCGACCTCGAACTGCTGGTCGACCACCGCCGCGATGCCCTTGGGGTTGGCCGCGTCGATCACCGAGCGCATCTTGGTGCCGAACACGCCCTTGGCGACGGCGCGCTTCAAGAGCGCGTCGAGGTCGGGCATCGGCTTCATCAGCCTGACGCCGTCCTTCTCGTCGGCCAGGCCCTTGTCGACCTTGAGGAACGGCACCACGCGGCGCTTCTCCCACAGGAACTGCGCCGTCGGCGTGCCGTCGATGTCGCGGTCCATGGTCTGCTCGAACAGGATCGCGCCCATCACCTTGTCGCCGGTGAAGGCGGGCGACTTGATGATGCGCGCGCGCATCCCGTGGATCAGGTCGAACATCTCGGCATCGTTCGACCAGGAACCTTCCTTGACGCCGTAGAGCTTGAGCGCCTTCGGCGTGGACCCGCCCGACTGGTCGAGCGCCGCGATGAAGCCGTCCTTGCCGGCGGCCTGCGCGGCCATTTCCTTGTTCATCAGTTCCTCCGAAGTCGATCCGTTTCCACAGTTCAATATGTCAGCGCAGGCTCGTCTCCCCGGGACAGGACGCGAGGCGACGGCCGGCGCCGGGGGCAGCCGCTATTCGTCGTCCTCGACCTTGCCCTTCAGCGAGGAGAGCTTGGCGAAGACCTTGGAGGCGTCGAGCTCCTCGTCTTCGTCCCTGGGCTGCGGGGCCGGCGGGGTCAGGCGCTCGGTGACGGAGGCCGGCAGCAGCGTGTCGCCGACCGGCTCGGCCGGCTCCTTGCCGCGCGAGGCGCGCTGGACCTCGATGTCGAGGTCGATCTGCGAGGCCAGGCCGAGCGTGACCGGGTCCATCGGCACGAGGTTGGATGAGTTCCAGTGGGTGCGGTTGCGGATCTGCTCGATCGTCGCCTTGGTGGTGCCGACGAGGCGGGAGATCTGCGCGTCCTTCAGCTCGGGATGGTTGCGCACCAGCCACAGGATGGCGTTCGGCCGGTCCTGGCGCTTCGACAGGGGCGTGTAGCGCGGGCCCTTGCGCTTGGCTTCCGGCACCCGAACCTTCGGCTCCTGCAGCTTCAGCCGGTGGTCGGGATCGGCTTCGGCCCTGGCGATTTCCTCGCGGGTGAGCTGGCCGGTGATGATCGGGTCCATGCCCTTGATGCCCTGCGCCGACTCGCCGTCGGCGATCGCCTTCACCTCGAGCGGATGCAGCCGGCAGAACTGGGCGATCTGGTCGAAGGACAGAGCGGTGTTGTCGACCAGCCAGACGGCGGTGGCCTTGGGCATGAGGAGCGTGTTGGCCATGGCCATGGGGTAAATCCTTCTCGCTCGCCCGCGTCCCTGTCGCGGGCGGTGGTCAAACCACCGGAATTTGGGAATGGCCGGCCATATAGAGCAAACGGGGTGGCGAGGCAAGGGTGGGGGCGGTCGGACAGGGGCGTTCCACCGCCGGAAAGGCGGCACGGCGCGGCCCGATTTCTCCGCCTGCGGCGCTGGCTCAGCCGACGTCGAGCACGATCTTGCCGACGTGGTTTCCTTCCTCCATCCGCTCGTGCGCGCGCCAGGCCTCGGCGAAGGGGAAGATCATGTCCATGACCGGGGCGATGCGCCGCTCGGCGAGCAGCGGCCACACCTTCTCCTCCAGCTCGGCGGCGACCTGCGCCTTGAAGGAGACCGGCCGCGGCCGCAGCGTCGAGCCGGTGTGGGTCAGGCGCTTGACCATCAGCAGGGTGAAGTCGGCCTCCGTCTTCGCACCTTCCTGGAAGGCGATCTGGACGATGCGGCCGTCCTCGGCGGCGGCCTTGTAGTTGCGCGTCACGTAGGAGCCGCCGACCATGTCGAGGATGACGTCGGCGCCGTGGCCGCCGGTCGCCTCCTTCACGGCGGCGACGAAATCCTCCTCGCGGTAGTTGACCGCGCGGGTGGCGCCGAGGTCGAGGCAGGCCCGGCATTTCTCGGCCGAGCCGGCGGTGACGACGACGTTCGCGCCGAAGGCGGCCGCGAGCTGGATTGCCGCGGTGCCGATGCCGGACGAGCCGCCATGGACGAGCAGCCATTCGCCCTTCTTCAGCCCGCCGCGCTGGAAGACGTTGTGCCAGACGGTGAAGAAGGTCTCCGGCAGGGCGGCGGCCTCGGTCAGCGTGAAGCCGTGCGGCACCGGCAGTGCGTTGGTCTCGTGCACCCGGCAATATTGCGCGTAGCCGCCGCCGGGGGTGAGCGCCGTCACGGAATCGCCGACGCGCCAGCGGTGCACGCCCTCGCCGAGGGCTGCGACCTCGCCGGCCACCTCCAGCCCCGGCAGGCCGGAGGCGCCGGGCGGGGCGGGGTAGAGGCCCTTGCGCTGCATGACGTCCGGCCGGTTGACGCCGGCGGCGCGCACGCGGATCAGGATCTCGCCCTGGTCCGGCACCGGCAGGTCGCGCGCCTGCGGCTTCAGCACCAGCGGGCCGCCCGGCTCGGTGATGGCGATCGCCGTCATGGTCGAGGGCAGCGCGCCCTCCTCACGGGTCGTCTCCGACATGGCGGCATCTCCTTTCGTGTCCGGGCGTCTCGACTTTTGCCCTGCGCAAGCTTGCCTTTTTAATGTGACGCGCCACCATGAGGCAAACGCAGGCAGATGGAGGAGGCCGTATGGGCATCTTCGACGACGAACCGGTCAAGAAAATCCCGCGCAAGCACGAGATCGGCCAGGACCTGTCGCTGCTGTCGGTGGCAGAGCTGACGGAGCGGATCGGCGTGCTGAAGGGCGAGATCGCGCGGCTGGAGGCGGAGCTCGCCGCCAAGGGCACCACCAAGGCGGCCGCCGAGGCGCTGTTCCGGCGCTAGCCGGGCACCAATCCGAACGAGGTCGCGGAGGCCGGACATGATCTCAGCCGTCGGATCGATCGTCGCGCTCTTGATGGGGACGGCGTTCCTGCTCGCCGGCTCGGGGCTGCACGGGCTGCTCCTGCCGCTGCGCGGGCAGGCGGAGGGCTTCTCCACCACCGCGCTCGGCCTGCTCGGCACGGCGTGGGCGGGCGGCTTCGTCACCGGCTGCTTCCTGGCGCCGCGGCTGGTGCGGCGCGTCGGCCACGTGCGCGCCTTCGGCGCCTTCGCCGCGAGCGGCGCGATCATCGCGCTGCTCACCGGCCTCGTGGTCGACGAGACGGTGTGGATCGTGCTGCGGGCCTTCACCGGCTTCGTCATGGCCGGCGCCTTCATGGTGATCGAGAGCTGGCTCAACGAGCGGGCGACCAACGCGACGCGCGGCACCGTGTTCGGCGTCTACATGATGGTCACCTACGCCTCGATCATGGGCGGGCAGATGCTGGTGGCGGGCGGCGACGTGCACGCTTCCGCGCTGTTCATGGCGACCGGCATCCTGTTCTGCCTGTCGCTGATCCCGACGGCGATCTCGACGGCGGTGACGCCGAAGCCGCTGGCGCAGGTGTCGCTCGACCTCAAGGGGCTCTACGACACGTCGCCGGTGGCGGCGGTCGGCTGCGTGCTGATCGGCGTCGCCAACGGCGCCTGGGGCACGCTCGGCGCGGTCTACGGCGCGCGCATCGGCATCTCGACCTTCGAGATCGCCATGATGATGAGCCTGACGGTGGTTTCGGGCGCCGTGCTGCAGCTCCCGTTCGGGCGGCTGTCGGACCGCACCGACCGCCGCTACGTGCTCGCCTCGGCCGCGCTCGGGGCCGGCCTGTTCGGGCTGCTCGTCTTCCTCGCCACGCCGCGCTCGGGCGCGGCCGTGATCAGCATGACGGCGCTCTACGGCGCGCTCGCCTACGTGCTCTACGCGCTGGCGGTGGCGCATGCCAACGACCACGCGCGGCCGGAGGATTTCGTCAAGGTCTCGGGCGGGCTGCTGATGCTCTACGGCTTCGGCACGATGATCGGCCCGGTGATCGGGGCGCGGCTGATGGACATGCTGCGGCCGGAGAGCCTGTTCCTGGCGACCGCGCTCGCGCACCTGTCGCTCGCCGGCTACACGATGCTGCGCGTGCGCCGGCGCGCGCCGCCGCCGGTGGAGGAGCGCGGCACCTTCACCACGCAGCCGGCCGAGCGCTCGGTGACGCAGGCCGCGCTGCTGCTCGACCCGCGCGCCGAAGCCGCCGAGGAGGCCGCCGCCGCGGCCGGGACGGAGCCGTCGGCGATTCCCCCGGGAGCCGAGGTCGATGCGCCGCAGGAGGCCGAAGACGCACGTTGAGTTTTGCCGGCCGCCGCGCCACTATGCGGACATGGTCGATGCTGACGCCTTCATGGCCATCGCCGACGCCAACCGGCGTCACATCCTCGAGGAACTGCGCCGGGGCCCGAAATGCGTTGGGGAACTGGCGAACGGCCTCTCGGTCTCGCGGCCGGCCGTCTCCCAGCATCTCAAAGTCCTGCTCGACACCGGGCTGGTCAGCGCCCGCGCCGAAGGCACCAAGCGCATCTACGCCCTCAGCAATGGCGGCTTCCTGAAGCTCAACCTCTGGCTCGACCAGTTCTGGGAAAACTAGGCAGCTTTTGGCCGCGAGTTCCGACCAGCCGACTACGATCTCGCTATCGAGTGCCGCGGCGCGGTGACCTGACTTCACATTGCGAACGTCGCATGCGGCTCGCCAATTTACAAATATTCGAGAGTTTCTCCAGTGTCCTTGAGCCACGTTGTTTACAGTAAAATCAAAATGTGAGAACATATTTTTCTATGTTGGTCGGGGGGCGAACATGGGGGAACTTAATCGACGTGATTTGATGATCTCGCTCGGTTCCGCTGGAGCTGCGGCGCTCCTTTCCAGTTGCGCGATCCCTATGCCGGAGCAGCGTCCCTACGCCGGAAAACTTGTCGACATTCATGCGCATCTGTTCAATGCGACGGATCTTCCTGCTGCCGGCTTCATCAAGACCGTCTTCCTTTCCCACTATCCCGAACAAGGCTTCGTCCAGGCCATGGATCTGCGCGCGTCGGGTGTCGTCGACGCGCTGGTAGATCTCTTCGTCCATATCGTCACTGGAGCGAGCCCTACGGCACGGGAGGAGATCCGGGTCCTCCGGGGAGTGGCGGAAGCGCGGGCGGAGCATGCTTCATCGGAGGGCGCCGAGCGGCTCGTTTCCCGCCGTGTCGCCTCCTACCTCGTGGAACCGCGACTGCAATCCGGCGTCGGCTCGGCGGTCGTCAGGGGCGCGATCATCGCCGCCGGCACCGACGGCTCGACCCGTCTCGATAGCGGACTGACGGAGATTTCTGCGCAGGAAATCGCGCTGAAGGCCTACCGCTCGGATTTCGACATCGGAGTCTATCTCAAGTGGTTCGGACTCTTCACACGATACCGCTACAGCCTCGCCGATGAACTCGCGCGCGACCACGCACGGCTCGGCTACAAGGCGACGCTGGTCGCGCCGGCCATGGTCGATTTCGCGAAGTGGTTCGACATACGCAGCGACGTGCTTTCTCCACTGGAAGAACAGGTCGAGGTCATGGGCCTCGTAGCACGCCGTCCGGGCGGTCCGCGGCTCCGCGGCTATGTCTCGTTCGACCCGCTGCGCGAGGCGCTGCACCGGGCCGGCCGGCCAGGCTTTTCGCCGCTGAAGCTGGTCGAGCATGCGATCCGCGATCACGGCTTCGCCGGCATCAAGCTGTATCCCCCGATGGGCTTCAAGCCTTGGAAGAACGGCAACCAGCCCTACCCCAAACAGGTGACGGATTTCTTCGGAGGGCGATTGGAGACGGGTCGCGCGCTCGATGCCGCGCTGGCCGATGTCTACGATCTTGCCGTTTCGCTCGACGCTCCGATCATCGCCCATGCCGCGGATAGCAACGCTGCCGGTCTCTATTACGGGCGCCGCGGCGATCCCGCCCACTGGATCCCGGTGTGGGAGAATTGGCCGCGCCTTCGGGTCTGCCTAGCCCATTTCGGTGGGTTCGAAACGATTTCGGAAGGTGCTCCGGCAGGTTCACAACTGCCGGAATCGAGTTGGGAATACGTGATCGGCGCCTATGTGGCCCGGCATCCCGAAGCCGGTGTCTTCGCCGATCTCAGTTCCTATACAGAGGTGCTCAAAGCCGGTCCGGCACAAAGGGCCGAGATCGCCCGGGCGTTTCGCGGCTATGTCGCGCGCTTCGATCCGAAGGTCCGTCATCTGATGTTCGGTTCGGACTGGATCATGCTCGGGAACCAGCGCGAGCACCTTTTCTACGCCGAGCGCCTCGTAGCGTTCCTGCAGAAGGATTGCGGGCTGTCCGACGAACAGCTGGAACGCATCCTCGTGCACAACGCTGCGACGTTTCTCGACGGTGCGTCGAACTGGTAGCTCGCCCGAAGCCGCCGCCGTCTACGGCTCCAGCTCGACGTCCCAGTAGAGGTAGTCCATCCAGCTTTCGTGCAGGTAGTTCGGGGGGAACAGCCGGCCGTTGTTGTGGAGGTCGTTGACGGTCGGCTGGAAGGGCTTCTGCATCGGCCACATCCTGGCGTGCTGCGGCAGCAGGCCGCCTTTCCGCAGGTTGCAGGCCGAGCAGGCTGCCACGACGTTGTCCCAGGTGGTGGCGCCGCCGCAGCGGCGGGGGATGACGTGGTCGAAGGTCAGGTCGTCATGCGTGCCGCAATACTGGCACTGGAAGCGGTCGCGCAGGAACACGTTGAAGCGTGTGAAGGCAGGATGGCGCGACGGCTTGACGAAGGTCTTGAGGCTGACCACCGAGGGCAGCCGCATCGAGAACGACGGCGAGGAGACCGCGTGATCGTACTCCGCCACGATGTTCACCCGGTCGAGGAAGACGGCCTTGATGGCGTCCTGCCACGACCACAGCGACAGCGGGTAGTAGCTCAGCGGCCGATAGTCCGCATTCAGCACCAGAGCGGGCAACCCTTCCGGCGAGACTGCGATCGTCACTCCTCATCTCCCGGGTTGGTTCGACGGCGCAACAACGCAATAATGTAAGCCCGACGTGACGGGATTGTGAAGCGGCAAAAGCAGCGCGAAGCCCCGCAAATCGACGGGTTTGCGGTGGATTTTTCGGGGCTCAGCCCGGCGGCGCGCCCTCGCGGCCCTTCAATTCCCGGTAGTAGGCCCACAGCAGCCGGGCCGCCACGCCGCGCCAGGGCGACCATGATTCGGCCATCGCGTAGAGCTGCCGCGCGGGCGGCCGCGCGTCGAGCCCGAAGGCTTCCGCCGCGGCGACCTGGAGGGCGAGATCGCCGGCCGGGAAGATGTCGGGATGGCCGGCCGAAAACAGCAGGTAGATCTCCGCCGTCCACGGGCCGACGCCGCGGATCGCCGTCAGCCGCGCTATCGCGTCCGCCGGGTCGAGGCCGCACAGCGCGTCGAGGTCGAGCCCGCGCCCGGCGACCTCGGCGGCGATGGCGAGCAGCGTCGCCTGCTTCGGCCGCGACAGGCCGGCCTCGCGGAACAGCGCGTCGCCGCTTTCGAGCAGGGCCTGCGGGGTGAACGGGTCGAGCAGCCGGGTCAGGCGGCCGAAGATGGCGTCGGCGGAAGCGCGCGAGACCTGCTGCGAGACGATGATTGCAGCGAGGCTGGCGAAGCCGGACGGCGTGCGGCGCAGCGGCACCTCGCCGGCACGCGCCACCACCGGCGCCAGCCGGGGATCGGCGCTGACCAGTGCCGCCAGCCCTTCGGCGATGTCGTCGAGGCTCTCGATCCGCCGCAATTTCGTTCCTACATGCCTCGCCTGCCGGTCGCGGGCATGCAAACTAGCAACCCGCCGCCCGGCGCTACAATCCGTTTCACGCACGCTCCTGACAGCCCCGCCCCACAATGAGCCGCCCCGTCTTCCGCTTCGCGCCCAGCCCCAACGGCGAGCTGCATCTCGGCCACGCCCATTCGGCGCTGCTCAACTTCGACCGCGCGCAGGCGGCCGGCGGCCGCTTCCTGCTCAGGATCGAGGACATCGACACGACCCGCTGCACGCCCGCGTTCGAGCAGGCCATCTACGACGACCTCGCCTGGCTGGGCATCGAATGGGAGAGGCCGGTGCGGCGGCAGTCGGAGCATTTCGACGACTATCGCGCGGCACTCGAGGCGCTGGCCGACGAGGGGCTGGTCTACCCGGCCTTCATGACGCGCGGCGAAGTGCGCGGCCACATCGCGGAAGCGGAAGCCGCCGGCCACCACTGGCGGCACGATCCCGACGGCGTGCCGCTCTATCCCGGCCTCGACCGCAAGCTGTCGCGGCGCGAGCGGCGGCGGCGCATCGAGGCTGGCGAGCCGTTCGCCTGGCGGCTCGACATGGAGGCCGCGATGGCGCGCGCCGGCGCGCCGCTCGACTGGGAGGAGCGCGGCCGCGGGCCGGAGGGCGAGACGGGCCGCATCGCCGCCGATCCGGCCCAGTGGGGCGACGTCGTGCTGGCGCGCAAGGAGGTGCCGTCGAGCTACCATCTGTCGGTGGTGGTCGACGACGCGCTGCAGGGCATCACCGAGGTGGTGCGCGGCCGCGACCTGTTCCATGCGACCTCGGTGCAGCGGCTGCTGCAGGAACTGATGGGACTGTCGCCGCCGGCCTATTTCCATCACGAGCTGATGCTCGGCGAGGATGGCCGCAAGCTGTCGAAGAGCCGGCGCGACACCGGCATCGCGGCGCTGCGCGCGGCGGGCGTGACGCCGGCCGACGTCAGGCGGATGGTGGGGCTCTAGATCAGCTCAGGCGCACGACGACGGCGCGCAGGAGCAGCATCGCCAGCATGGTGGCGAAGGCGCCGGCGCCGCCATAGACGAGCGCCCATTTGAGGTCGGCTAGGTTGATGCCCTGGTAGTTGGCGCCGAGGATGGCGAGGAAGAAGCCGCCGGTGATGAAGGTCGCGTGCAGGAACGGGCCGTAGCCCTCCTTGCCGATCGAGGATTCCATCATCAGCGCCATCATGTAGGACACGCCGGCGACGGTCCCGAAGGCCATGATGAACCAGCCGGCGTCGATGTTCCAGAGCATCGGGTCTGCCTCGCGCACGCACGGGCCGCCGGCGGCGGACCCGTTCAATCCGGCTGAAGGTGGCACAAAAATCTTTCGCTTTGCTTGCGGCGGCCGGGAAGACTAGACGGATGCGCCGCCTGCCCCGTCCGCCCGAAAGCCGCCTTCGCATGAACGCCACACGCTTCGCCCCCGCTCTGTTCGTCGTCCTGTGGGCGACCGGCTTCATCGGCGCGCGCTACGCGATGCCCCATGCCGAGCCCTTCGCCTTCCTGGCGGCGCGGTTCGGCATCGCCTTCGCGATCCTCGCCGGCGTGGTGCTGGTGTTCCGGCGCGGCCGGCTGTCGCCGCGCTCGGCGCTCAACGCAGCGATCGCGGGGGTGCTGATGCACGGCGTCTATCTGGGCGGCGTGTTCTGGGCCGTCCACAACGGCATGCCGGCCGGGCTGTCGGCGCTGGTGGTGGGGCTGCAGCCGCTGATCACGGCGCTGATGGCGGGTGCCGCGCTCGGCGAGAAGGTGCTGCCGCGCCACTGGGCGGGGCTGGGGATCGGCTTCGCCGGCGTGGCGATGGTGCTGGCGCCGAAATTCTCGCTCGGCGCGGGCGAGGTGAGCGCGGCCAATCTCGCGGCAAGCATCGTCGCGGTGCTGGCGATGAGCGCCGGCACGGTGTGGCAGAAGCGGTTCGTGGCCGAGGGCGACCTGGTGACGGCGACCATGTGGCAGTATCTCGGCGGGGCAGTGCCGATGGTGGCGCTGGCGGCGGCCTTCGAGACGGGCGCGTTCACGCCCGACCCGGAGCTGTTCTTCGCGCTCGCCTGGCTGGTGCTGGTGCTGTCGATCGGCGCGATCTTCCTCCTGATGTACCTGATCCGGCGCGGCGCGGTCGCCCGCGTCGCCTCGCTGTTCTACCTGGTGCCGGTGGTGACGGCGCTGATGGCCTGGGCGCTGTTCGGCGAGAGCCTGACGCTGTTCCAGCTCCTCGGCATGGCGGTGACGACGGCGGGCGTGGCGCTCGCCACGCAGGCGCCGGCTCAGCCGTCGGCCGCCGGCGCGACGCGGGCGCGCGCCTCGACATAGCGCCCGATCGCGGCGTTGAGCTCGCCGCCGAGGATGAAGATCGCCGAGACGATGTAGAGGAAGACGACGGCGATCATGATCGAGGCCAGCCCAGCATAGGTGGCGGTGTAGGACGAGAAGCGCTCCAGATAGGCGGCGAACATCGACGAGCCGGCGACCCAGGCCGCGATGGTGAAGACGATGCCGGGGGCGATGTCGATCAGGCGGCGGCGGCCCGCCGGCAGCCACATGTGGACGATGACCAGCGCCGACAGGATCACCGCCGAGGCGATGATGTAGCGCCACAGCGTGATGGTGCCCATGTAGGGCTCCAGCCAGGGCATGGCGCGGAGCGCGATGTGGACGACCAGGGGCGCCAGCACCAGCAGCACGCTGATCGCCAGGAAGGAGAGCGTGGCGATGAAGACGAAGGCGAGGCTCTGCAGCCGGCGGTAGACGAAGGAGCGGTCCTCGGCGACGCGGTAAGCGCGGTTGAGCGAGGTGCGCAGCGCCTCGATGCCGTTGGAGGCGAAGACGGCGGCGATGACGACCGAAAGGGTGAGGAAGTCGCCGCGCGGGATGGTCAGCACGTTGACCACCTCGCGCGCGATCGGCTGGGCGATCTGGTCGGGCCAGGTGTCGAAGACGAGGTGCACGGCGGTGTCGGCGAAGGCCTTCGCGCCGAGGAAGCTTGCCAGCGCCGTGGCGAAGATCAGGAACGGGAACAGCGCCATCAGCGCGGTGATCGCCAGATGGCTGGCCATGGACCAGCCGTCGTCGGCGTCGAAATGGCCCAATGCGTCGGCGAGCACGCGTCTGACGGCGACAATTCTGCGCAAGGGCCGGCCACTCGATTGTTTCCTCGCGGGGAATATGTGAAGGCTTTCGCCGCGAAGGCAAGGCGCGATCGCCTGCGGCCCGTCGCCACCGGCCGCCCGCCGCCGAACCGGGCGCGCCCACAACGAAAGAAGAACCCATGTCGACCGTATTCAACATCATTGCCATACTGGTGATGATCGCCGTGGTGATCGTGCTGCTGCGCGGCCTCATCAACATGATGCGCGGCGGCTCGGGCAACACGTCCAACAAGCTGATGCAGGCGCGCGTGGCGCTGCAGTTCGTGGCGCTGATCTTCATCATGCTGGCGCTGTGGTTCAGCGGCCGCGGGCCGTGAATCGCGTCCAGCCGGAATCAGGCGACGTGCTTTGAGTTCCTGTTTTACGCATGTCGCTGCCCCGAAACCGGGTCCCACTTTCGGGCGGCATGCTCCAGGAGGCATCCCATGGTCATCCTCAACAAGATCTACACGCGCACCGGCGACGACGGCACGACGGGGCTTGGCTCCGGCGAGCGGCGGCCGAAATACGATCTGCGCGTCTCGGCCTACGGCACCGTCGACGAGGCGAACGCGGCGATTGGCCTGGCGCGGACGCAGCTTCGCGCCTGGCACCCGGAGGTCGACGCGATCCTCGCCCGCGTGCAGAACGACCTGTTCGACCTCGGCGCCGACCTCGCCACGCCCGACACGGGCGAGAAGCTCTCCTACGAGCCGCTGCGGATCGTGGCGGCGCAGGTCAAGCGCGTCGAGAGCGAGATCGACGGCCTGAACAAGGGGCTGGAGACGCTGCGCTCCTTCGTGCTGCCGGGCGGCACGCCGGGGGCGGCCGCGCTGCATGTGGCGCGCACGGTGGCGCGGCGGGCCGAGCGGCTGATCGTGGAGCTGTCGCAGCGCGAGGGCGAGACCGTCTCGGCCGAGGCGATCCAGTACATCAACCGCGTCTCCGACCTGCTGTTCGTGGCCGCCCGGGTCGTCAATGACAACGGAAAGGCCGATGTGCTATGGGTACCGGGGGCCAACCGGTGAAGGAGGCCGGTCGGCGGCCGGCGGCATGAATGTTCATACCGCTGCACGACCTCAACGACCTCAAGCACATCAAGCTGCAATATGTGACGATCGGCCTGATCGCGGCCAACGTGCTGATCTGGCTCGGCACCTCGGCCGGCGGCGAGACCGTCGCGCAGATGGCCTCGGTCGAATACGGCTTCATCCCGTCCACCGTGCACGACATCGCCGAGCGGCCGCCGGAGCTGGCCGCCGTGCCCGACTGGGCGACCTACGTCACCTACGCCTTCCTGCACGGCGACTTCTGGCACATCGCCGGCAACATGCTGTTCCTGTGGACCTTCGGCGACAATGTCGAGGACGCGATGGGGCATGTGCGCTACCTCGTCTTCTACCTGCTGTGCGCGATCGCCGGCGCCTTCGTGCACGGCCTGCTGGCGCCGGCCTCCGAGGCGCCGCTGATCGGCGCGTCGGGCGCCATCGCCGGCATCGTGGCGGCCTACCTGCTGCTGCATCCCAAGGTGAAGATCTGGATCCTCGCCTTCGGCCGCATTCCGCTGCGCATTCCCGCCTGGATCCCGCTGGCGCTGTGGATCGCCTTCCAAGTCGTCATGCTGGCGCTGATGGGCGAGGACGAGGTTTCCTACGCCGCCCATGTCGGCGGCGCGCTGGCGGGCGCGGCGCTGGTGCTGATCCTGCGGCGGCGCGACGTGCCGCTGTTCGACCGCGAGGTGGTGACGCCTCGCGCGGTCCGGCGCATCGAGCCGCAGCCCCCGCGCGAGGCCGCCGCGCCGTCGGGACCGTGGGGGCGGCAGTAATTCAAACGGTTTGACGCGGTGCACCATATTGACGCCCCGCGCTGCCGTGAATAGGTTCCGCCCGCCTGAGCGGGCGCCTTCCGTGCAGGCATTCCCATTTGACCGGTTGCCGACGGTGTCGGGTGCCGGCAAGCCTTCGGCGGGCTGCGGCGCGAAGCGGCGGCCGCGAGCCCCAGCAGAGAGGTGAGAGCTGCGATGAAGATCCTAGTTCCTGTGAAGCGAGTTGTTGACGCGAACGTCAAGGTTCGTGTGAAGGGGGACGGGAGCGGGGTCGAGCTTGCGAACGTGAAGATGGCGATGAACCCGTTCGACGAGATTGCGGTGGAAGAGGCGATCCGGCTG
>JAFKJY010000080.1 GCA_017305835.1 Hyphomicrobiales bacterium | reverse complement strand
GGCTCACTGAGGCGCCGCCCGACGCGCGCTTCCTGGCCGACGACGGCGGGCGGCGGCTGTCGATCGAGCTCCTGGTCGAGGACGAGGTCTTCGTGCGCGTCTACTCGCCCTTCGTCGACACGATGCGGGCGATCGGCATCGACGCCTCCATCCGGCAAGTGGATTCGGCGCAGTACCAGCGCCGGCTCGCCGATTTCGACTACGACATGATCGGCATGGCGCAGAGCTTCACCGCCACGCCGACGCGAGACCAGCTCTTCGACACCTTCCATTCGCGCGCGGCCGCCGCCCCCGGCACACGCAACTATCCCGGCACGCGAAGCCCGGCGATCGACGCGCTGGTGGACGCGGCGGGCCGCGCCGCCACCCGCGAGGAGCTCACCGCGGCGATCCGCGCGCTCGACCGGGTCTTGCGCGCGCGCCGCGACTGGATTCCAAACTGGTATGCTGCGAATCACCGCGTGGCCTACTGGGACATGTTCGGCTTCAGGGAACCCAAGCCGGACTACGGCTTTCCGGTGGAATCGCTGTGGTGGTTCGACGAGGCGAGGGCGAAGGCGATTGGAAAGGCATAGGCGAAGCGTGCGAATGCCCTCTCCCACCCCTTCCTGCCCGCCGGCCCGCGCCGGTCGCCGCACGGCGAGGTCTTTCTGATGGGCGCCTACATCCTGCGCCGCCTGCTGCTGATGATCCCGACCCTGTTCGGGATCATGGCGGTCTCCTTCGTCGTCATCCAGTTCGCCCCCGGCGGGCCGGTCGAGCAGGTGATCGCGCGGCTGCAGGGCCAGGGCGGCGGCGCCATGGACCGCGTCTCGGGCGGCGGCGGCGACGCCGGCATGCAGACCTTCGACACGTCCGGGGGCGGCGCGGAATCGCGCTACCGCGGCGCGCAGGGGCTGGACCCCGCCTTCATCGCCCAGCTCGAGAAGCAGTTCGGCTTCGACAAGCCGCCACTCGAACGCTTCTTCGGCATGCTGTGGAACTACATCCGCTTCGACTTCGGCGAGAGCTATTTCCGCGACATCAGCGTGATCGACCTGATCATCGAGAAGATGCCGGTGTCGATCTCGCTCGGTCTGTGGCTGACGCTGATCTCCTACGCCATCTCGATCCCGCTCGGCATCCGCAAGGCGGTGAAGGACGGCTCGGCCTTCGACATCTGGACGAGCGGCATCGTCATCGTCGGCTACGCCATCCCCGGCTTCCTGTTCGCCATCCTGCTGATGGTGCTGTTCGCCGGCGGCTCGTTCTTCGACTGGTTCCCGCTGCGCGGGCTGACCTCGGAGAACTGGGACGGCCTGTCGTGGCCGATGAAGATCCTCGACTATTTCTGGCACCTCGCCCTGCCGCTGACGGCGATGGTGCTGTCGGCCTTCGCGACGACGACGCTGCTGACCAAGAACTCCTTCCTCGACGAGATCCGCAAGCAATACGTCGTCACCGCCCGCGCCAAGGGGCTGACGGAGCGGCAGGTGCTCTACGGCCACGTCTTCCGCAACGCGATGCTGATCATCATCGCCGGCTTCCCGGGGGCGTTCATCTCCTCCTTCTTCACCGGCGCGCTGCTGATCGAGACGATCTTCTCGCTCGACGGGCTCGGCCTGCTCGGCTTCCGCTCGATCCTCGACCGCGACTACGCGGTGGTGTTCGCCACGCTCTACATCTTCTCGCTGATGGGGCTGCTGGTCGGGCTGCTGTCGGACCTCATCTACACCTGGGTCGACCCCCGCATCGATTTCGAGCGGAGGGACGTCTAGGCCATGTCCGACATCGTCCAGAAGACCGCGGTCGAGGAGGAGCGCGAGGCCGGGCGGCGCGGCTGGCTGTCGCCGCTCAACCGGCGCCGCTGGCAGAACTTCAAGGCGAACCGTCGCGGCTACTGGTCGCTGTGGATCTTCCTCGTGCTGTTCGTGCTGTCGCTGTTCTCCGAATTCATCGCCAACGACCGGCCGCTGATCGTCTCCTACAAGGGCGAGACGCTGTTTCCGGTGCTTGTCGACTATCCGGAAGAGAAGTTCGGCGGCTTCCTCGCCGTCACCGACTATCGCGACCCGATCATCCAGGAGGAGATCAACTCCAACGGCTGGATGATGTGGCCGCCGATCCGTTACTCGTACCGGACGGTGAACAACGAGATCCCGGAAGCCGCGCCGGCCAAGCCCTCCTGGCTCTACGACAAGGCGACGCGCTGCGCGCGCTACGCCAACGGCGCCAATGACGCCAACTGCACGCTCGGCAACTGGAACTGGCTGGGGACCGACGACCAGGCACGCGACGTGCTGGCGCGCGTCATCTACGGCTTCCGCATCTCGGTGCTGTTCGGGTTGATCCTCACCGCCGCATCGGCCTTGGTCGGCGTGTCGGCCGGCGCCGTGCAGGGCTATTTCGGCGGCTGGGTGGACCTGATCATGCAGCGGCTGATCGAGATCTGGTCGTCGATCCCCGTCCTCTACCTGATCCTGATCATCGCGGCCGTGCTGCCGCCGGGCTTCTTCATCCTGCTCGGCATCATGCTTTTGTTCTCATGGGTCGCCTTCGTAGGCGTGGTGCGGGCCGAATTCCTGCGCGCCCGCAATTTCGAATACGTCAACGCGGCGCGCGCGCTCGGCGTCGGCAACCGCACGATCATGTTCCGCCACCTCCTGCCCAACGCGATGGTGGCGACGCTGACCTTCCTGCCCTTCATCCTCAACGGCTCGATCTCGACGCTGACCTCGCTCGACTTCCTCGGCTTCGGCCTGCCGCCCGGCTCCGCCTCGCTCGGCGAGCTGCTGCGGCAGGGCCAGCGCAACCTCAACGCGCCCTGGCTCGGCATCTCCGGCTTCATGACGCTGTCGATCATGCTGTCGCTGCTGATCTTCGTCGGCGAGGCGACGCGCGACGCGTTCGATCCGCGGAAGACGTTCCGGTGAGGGTATGGTATAAAGTGATCAACTTTCTACCACGGAGATCGTCATGGGCATGAATATCAAGAGTGACGAGGCACACGCGCTGGCAAAGAAGATAGCGGGCCATACCGGGGAATCCCTCACATCGGCCGTCGTCGTCGCTCTCAAGGAGAGGCTGGAACGGCTGGAGCGCGAACGCAACGTCCAGGAGAAGATACGCCGCATCGACGCGATCCTTGCGAAGCTGCCACCGGTGCCACCGGGCGTAACCAGCGATCACACCGATTTCTACGACGAGATGGGGTTGCCGAAGTGATCGTCGACGCTTCGGCGCTGATTGCCATCTTGTTCCGGGAGCCCGAGAAGGATCGCTTTCGCGAGCTCATCGCTCGTACCCCCGAACCTGTCATGTCGCCTTTCAACTTCCTCGAGGCCGCGGTGCGGGCAGACGGTCTTGGCCCTGAGATGGCCGAAGGTTTCGACACACTGTTTCAGGAAACCGGCATCAGGATCGTTGCGAGCGACTTCCAGCAGGCACGCCTCGCCCGCGAGGCCTACCAGCGCTACGGCAAGGGCAATCATAAGGCCAAGCTCAACCTCGGCGACTGCTTCGCCTACGCCCTCGCCAAGGCCCGCAGCGAGCCGCTTCTGTTCAAGGGCGACGACTTCAGGCAAACCGACGTCGAGGTCGCCCTTTGATCGCTCCTCTCCTCTCAGTCCGCGACCTTTCCGTCGCCTTCTCGCAAGGCGGCCATGAAAGCCTCGCGGTCGACCATGTCTCCTTCGACATCGCGAAAGGCGAGACGCTGGCGCTGGTGGGCGAGTCCGGGTCGGGCAAGTCGGTCTCGGCACTGTCGATCCTCAAGCTCCTGCCCTATCCGCCGGCGAGCCATCCCTCGGGCGAGATCCTGTTCGGCAGCGAGGACCTGCTGGCCAAGGACGAAAGCCAGCTCCGCAAGGTACGCGGCAACAAGATCACCATGATCTTCCAGGAGCCGATGACCTCGCTCAACCCGCTGCACACGATCGAGGACCAGATCGCCGAGATCCTGTCGCTGCACCAGGGCATGGGCAAGGCCCAGGCCCGCGCGCGCACGCTGGAGCTGCTCAACGAGGTCGGTATCCGCGAGCCGGAGAAGCGGCTCGGCGCATATCCGCACCAGCTCTCGGGCGGCCAGCGCCAGCGCGTGATGATCGCCATGGCGCTTGCCAACGAGCCGGAGCTGCTGATCGCCGACGAGCCGACGACCGCGCTCGACGTCACCGTGCAGGCGCAGATCCTCGAGCTGCTGGCGAAGCTCAAGGCGAAGAAGGGCATGTCGGTGCTCTTCATCACGCACGATCTCGGCATCGTGCGGCGCATCGCCGACAAGGTCTGCGTCATGACGAAGGGCAGGATCGTCGAGCGCGGGCCGACCGCCGAGATCTTCGCCAACCCGCAGCACGCCTACACCAAGCACCTGCTCGCCGCCGAGCCGAAGGGCCGGCCGCCGGCGACCGATCCGGCCGCCGAGACGGTGATGAAGGGCGACGCGGTCAAGGTGTGGTTCCCGATCAAGCGCGGCTTCTTCCGCAAGACGGTCGACCATGTGAAGGCGGTCGACGGCGTCGACGTCGAGGTGCGCGCGGGAGAGACGCTCGGCGTCGTCGGCGAATCCGGCTCGGGCAAGACGACGCTCGGGCTGGCGCTCACCCGCATGATCTCCTCGCAGGGCGAGGTCGACTTCGGCGGCAGGGACATCTCGCATCTCACCTTCAAGGGCATGCGGCCGCTGCGGCGCGAGATCCAGATCGTCTTCCAGGACCCGTTCGGCTCGCTCAGCCCGCGCATGTCGGCGACCGAGATCATCCAGGAGGGGCTGGCCATCCACGAGCCGAAGCTGTCGGCGGCCGAGCGCGAGGCGCGCGTCGTCGCGGTGATGAAGGAGGTCGGGCTGGACCCCGCCACCCGGCACCGCTACCCGCACGAATTCTCCGGCGGCCAGCGCCAGCGCATCGCGATCGCCCGCGCGATGGTGCTCAATCCCCGCTTCGTCATGCTCGACGAGCCGACCTCGGCGCTCGACATGAGCGTACAGGCGCAGGTCGTCGACCTGCTGCGCGACCTGCAGAAGCGGCACAATCTCGCCTACCTGTTCATCTCCCACGACCTCAAGGTGGTGCGCGCGCTGGCCAACAAGGTGATCGTCATGCGCAACGGCAAGGTGGTGGAGGCGGGTCCGGCCGAGCAGATCTTCACGCGGCCGCAGACCGACTACACCAGGGCGCTGATCGCCGCCGCCTTCGACATCGCGACCGCGCCGGAAGGCGTGGTCAGCCAGTAGGCCCGCCATGGCGCCGCCTCCCGGCCGCGTGCTGCTGGCCGTCGACCGGTACGATCCCGACCGCTGGGCGCGCATCATCGGCGCCGGGCGCGAGGTGGTGCGCGAGCGGACCTGGCCCGAGGACCCGTCCATCCGCTACGCGGTCGCGTGGAGCCAGCGGCCGGGCAGCCTGTCCGGCCTGCCCAACCTGAAGGCGATCTTCTCGGTCGGGGCCGGCGTCGACCACCTGTTGGCCGACCCCGCTCTGCCCGACGTGCCGATCGTGCGCGTCGTCGATCCCGACCTCACCCGATACATGGTCGAGTATGTGTGCTGGCGCGTCCTCGACCATCAGCGGCAGGGCCGCCTCTACCGCGCGCAGCAGGCGCAGCGGGTCTGGCACGAGCCGCCGCAGCCGCTCGCGCGCGACGTCCATGTCGGCATCATGGGGCTCGGCCATCTCGGCCGCGCGGCGGCACGCGGGCTGCTGTCGCTGGGCTTCCGCGTCAACGGCTGGTCGCGGCGCGCGCAGGCCATCGACGGCGTCGCCTGCTTCCATGGGCGCGAGGGCCTGCCGGCCTTCCTGTCAGCCACCGACGTCCTCGTCGTGCTGCTGCCCTACACGCCCGACACGCACGGCATCGTCGATCACGGCCTGCTGGCACGGCTGCGGCGCGACGGGCCGCTCGGCGGCGCGGTGCTCGTCAATGCCGGGCGCGGCAGGCTGCAGAAGGATGCCGACATCCTGCGCGCGCTGGACGACGGGACGCTGAAGGAGGCGAGCCTCGACGTCTTCGAGCGCGAGCCGCTTCCCGCCGACAGCCCGCTCTGGTCGCATCCGCGCGTGTTCGTCACCCCGCATGCCGCGGCCCCCTCCGACCCCAACCAGCTCGCGCCCGTCATGCTCGCCCAGATGGCCGCGCACGACCGCGGCGAGCCGCTGGTCAACCTCGTCGACCGCGTGGCGGGATACTAGAGCGGTTCTGGTTCTCACAGAATCGGTAGAACCGCTCTATCTCTTTGTATTCGCCGCATTTCCGGACGCAAAACCGCTCCGCACTTTTGCTGGAAATGCTCTAGGGCCGCCGGTAGCTCGTCGGCCGGCCGTAGAGAGGCTCGATCCGGCCGATCGCCCCGGCCAGCCTCTCGCGCGAGACGAGCATGGTGTGGCCGTTGGCGTGGATGACGTTCTCCGCGTCAAGCATCACCGCGACATGGCCCTTCCAGAAGACGAGGTCGCCACGCTTCAGGCCGGCGGCGGGGTCGACCGGCGCGAAGGCGCGCTCCTGCATGTCGGTGTCGCGCGGTGCATTTCTGCCCGCCATACGCATCGCGAGCTGGACGAGGCCGGAGCAGTCGAGCCCGAACCCGCTGGTGCCGCCCCACAGATAGGGCGTGTGCTCCAGCGTCTCGGCGACGGCGACATAGTCGGCAGCATGCCCGCCGGCCGGCCGCAGATGCGCAGCGATCATGGCGCCGCCGGATGCCAGAAGGGCGTAGCGCGTGCCGCGGCTTTCGGCGTGGCCCGAGACCGCGACGCCCGACCCCATCGACAGGGCCTCGACGCGCGGCGACTTCAGGTCGTCGCGGGAATAGACGAAGCTGCGCGGCGCGACCACGACATGCGTCGGCGCAGCCGCCGGCGCGGCGAGCGCGTCCGCGCGCACATAGCCGACATAGGCGTCGCGCGCGGCCTGCACCCAGGCCCAGCCGTCCTTCTCGTCGAAGACCGCGACGGCGTCGCCGAGCAGGAGCTGGCTGTCGACGCCCGCCTCCGGCGCGGGCGCGGCCTTGATGTCGGCAACCGGCACGGCTACCGCGGCCGGCCGTCCGGCGGCGAAGCGCCGCGCCTCGACGCGGCCGCGCAGGCGCTCGTCGGCGAGGTCGGGCCGGAAGGCGTTGAGGCGACGGTCGAGCACGGTCATTGCGGCAGGTCCCTCGCCTTTTCGATCACCACGTCGCCGAAGCGCTCGACGAAGAGCGCGCCCTCGACGGTGCGCCGTATCAGCACGTTGCGGCGGTCGGCTTCGTCGCGCTGGCGCGAGACCAGGCCCCATTCGCCCATCGTGTCGAGTGCGCGCGTCACCACCGGCTTGGTGACGCCGAGCCGCGCGGCGAGCCCGCGCACCGTGTGCGGCGGCGGGTCGAGATAGATGGTGAGCAGGATGGCGAGCTGGCGCATCGACAGGTCATGGCCGCCCGTCTCCACCTCCGACACGGCGACCTGCTGCCAGAGACGGAGCGCCTGCGAAGGGCGCATCGAGACGGACATCGGCCCGCGATCCGCAAATCATTTCGGTTCCGTTCCATTCAAGCGGGAAAGGGTGTGGAAATCAAGGCGGCGTTGGTATTGCCGCGATGTGCGAAGGCCCCTACCCGCCGTAGCGGTCGCGCAGGACGCGGTCGATGGCGCGGATGGCCTGCGCCTCGCCGCCGGTCGGGCAGTGCGGCCGGTCGACCGGGCTCCAGCCGAACACGTCGAAATGCGCCCAGCTCTTCGCCCTGCCCACGAAGCGGCGCAGGAACAGTGCGGCGACGATGGCGCCGGCGAAGCCGTCGGTATTGACGTTGTTGATGTCGGCGATCTTCGAGGCATATTTCTGGTCGTAGCCGTTCCACAGCGGCAGCCGCCACAGCGGGTCCGCCTCGGACGCGGCGGCCGCCGTCAGCTCGGCCGCCAGCGCGTCGTCGTCGGTGAAGAAGGGCGGCAGCTCCGGCCCGAGCGCGACGCGGGCCGCGCCCGTCAGCGTCGCCATGTCGAGGACGAGGTCGGGCGCCTCCTCGTCAGCATAGGCGAGCGCGTCGGCGAGGATCAGCCGCCCTTCCGCGTCCGTGTTGCCGATCTCGACGGTGATGCCCTTGCGGCTCCTGAGCACGTCGCCCGGCCGGAAGGCATTGGCCGAGATCGAGTTCTCGACTGCCGGCACCAGCACGCGCAGCGACACCTTCAGCCCCGCCGCCATCACCATGTGCGCCAGCCCCAGCACGTTGGCCGCGCCGCCCATGTCCTTCTTCATCAGCAGCATGCCGGCGGCCGGCTTGATGTCGAGGCCGCCGGTGTCGAAGGCGACGCCCTTGCCGACCAGCGTCACCTTCGGCGCGCCCCTCGGCCCCCAGCGCATGTCGATGAGGCGCGGCGCCTCGGCCGAGGCGCGGCCGACGGCGTGGATCATCGGGAAGTTCTTGGCGAGCAGCGCATCGCCCTTGGTCACCGAGACGGTCGCCTTGTGGCGCTTTGCGAGCGCGCGCACCGCCGCCTCGATCGCCTCCGGCCCCATGTCGTTGGTCGGCGTGTTGATCAGGTCGCGGACAAGGAACACGCCCTCGGCGATGCGGGCGACGTCGCCGGCGTCGGCCGGCGGCGGGCAGGCGATGCGGATCGCGGCGCCCTCCTTGCGGCCATAGCGGGTGAAGGCATAGCCGCCGAGGACTGCGCCGAGGGCGGCAAGCGCCGGCCGGTCGGGCGCGGTGGCGAAATACCAGTCGCCGGCCGGCAGCGTCCGCGCCAGCGCCCCGGTCGCCAGCGCGCCGAGCCCCTGGCTCCCCGGCTCCAGCCCGAGGAAGGCGCCGGCCACGGCGCCGTCGGCCGAGGGCACGAGCAGCACCCTGCCCGGCTCGCCGGCAAAGCCGTTCGCCTTCGCCCAGGCCAGCGCGGCGACATCGGCGCCCGAATTGGGCAGGCTGTCGCGGCTCACGCAGTAGACGGGACGGGCGTTGCGGGGCTTGCGGGGAAGAAGCGTGACGGGCATGGACGGCTTCGCGGCTGACGGCTTAACGATCCGTTAGGGTTAACAGAATATTTCTCGGCCGGAAAAGCCGCCGAAGGAGGCGGCCCACCGGATTCTGGAGGGAAGCCGTCATGCGCCGGAAGCAACTCGTCCTCTCGACCGCCGCGGTTCTGGCCGCGCTCGCGCTCGCCGGCTGCGCCAACGACCGGATGACGACCGGCTCGATCAGCCAGTCCGCCTCCTACGGCAAGCCGGTCGACCAGCTCACCGAGGCCGACGTGCGCGCCGAGGCCGATTCGCTTGGCCGGGCCTATGTCGCCGACCCGAAGAACAAGGCGCTGGCGCTGCGCTACGCGGCGGTGCTGCAGATGGACGGCCGCACCGACCAGTCGCTCGCCGTCATGCGGCGCACGGCGATCGTGTTCCCCAAGGACCGCGACGTGCTCGCCGCCTACGGCAAGGCGCTCGCGGCGGCCGGCGACCTTCAGCCGGCGCTGGACGCGGTGCGCCGCGCGCAGACGCCGGAATATCCGGACTGGAAGCTGATGTCGGCGGAAGCCGCGATCCTCGACCAGCTCGGCAAGACGCAGGACGCCCGCGCGCTCTACCGCCGCGCGCTCGACATCAAGCCGGGCGAGCCGTCGATCCTGTCCAATCTCGGCATGTCCTACGTGCTCGAGGGCGATCTCAAGACAGCCGAGACCTATCTGCGGCAGGCCGTCGCCATCCCCGGCACCGACAGCCGCGTGCGGCAGAACCTCGCCCTCGTCGTCGGCCTGCAGGGCCGCTTCAAGGACGCCGAGCAGATCGCCCGCCAGGAGCTCTCCCCCGACCAGGCCCAGGCCAACGTCTCCTACCTGCGCTCCATGCTGGCCCAGCAGAACGCCTGGAACCAGATCAAGGCGCAGGACGAGGAGAAGAATACGAACTGAGCGAGTAGAGAATAGCGAATAGCGAGTAGCGACGGTTTCGGCTGCCGGAAACGCGAGACACTATTCCCTACTCGCTATTCCCTACTCGCTATTCGCTCAAAAAATGCCCCTCTGGCTCACCTGTATCCCCGCGGGTCCGAGGATCACGGCGAACAGCACCGGCAGGAAGAACAGGATCATCGGCACGGTGAGCTTGGGCGGCAGCGCGGCGGCCTTCTTCTCGGCCTCGTTCATGCGCATGTCGCGGCTCTCGGTGGAGAGCACGCGCAGCGCGTGGCCGACCGGTGTGCCGTAGCGCTCGGCCTGGATCAGCGCCTGCGCCACGCTCTTGACCGATTCCAGCCCCGTGCGGGTGGCGAGGTTGTCGTAGGCCTGCCGGCGCTCCTGCAGGAAGGAGAGCTCGGCGTTGGTCAGCACGAACTCCTCGGCGAGCTCGACCGACTGGGCGCCGATCTCCTCGGCCACGCGGCGGAAAGCGGCCTCGACCGACATGCCCGATTCCACGCAGATCAGCAGCAGGTCGGGCGCGTCGGGCCAGGCCATCTGGATCGAGTGCTTGCGCTTGGTGGCGCGGTTCGAGACGTAGAGAACCGGCGCGTAGAAGCCGCCATAGGCGGCGACGATGCAGACGAACAGCTTGATGAAGAAGGGCTGCTCGGCGAGGAAGCCGAGGCCGAAAATGTAGACGACCGCCACCGCGAAGAAGGCGAAGGGCAGCACCAGCCGGAAGAACAGGAAGCGGGTCAGCGGGTTCTGGCCGCGGAAGCCTGCCATGCGCAGCTTGGCGACCGTCGACTCGTCGGCCAGCGCCCGGCGCAGGTCGAGCCGCTCGACGATGTCCTTCATGCCGCCGCCATGCTGCTCGCGCAGGCCTTTGCGGCGCTTGTCGGCCTCGCTGGCGAGCCGCGCCCGCTGCTTGGCGCGCAGCTCGTCGCGCTCGAGCGCGACCGACTTCATGCGCGACTTGAGCGGGTTGCCGCCCAGCGCCGGCATGGCGGTGAAGACGGTCGCGAAGACGGCGATGCCGACCAGCAGCGCGATCAGGAAGCCGGGCTCGAAGATCGTCTTGACGACTGCGTCGGTCATGGCGGCCTAGACCTCGATGTTGATCATCTTCTTCATCACGAAGATCCCCATCGCCATCCACAGGCCCGAGATGCCGAGGATGAGGTGGCCGGTCGATGTGGTGAAGAGCGGCATGATGTAGTTGGGGCTCGAAAGGTAGACGAGGAAGGCGACGATGAAGGGCAGCGCGCCGATGATCGCGGCGGACGCCTTCGCCTCCATCGACAGCGCGTTGACGCGCGCCTTCATCTTCTTGCGGTCGCGCAGCACGCGCGACAGGTTGGCGAGCGCTTCCGAGAGGTTGCCGCCGGCCTGCTGCTGGATCTGGATGACGATGCCGAAGAAGCTCGCCTCCGGGCACGGCATCGTCTCCTGCATGCGCAGCGACGCCTCGGAGATGGAGATGCCGAGCTGCTGGGCCTCGACGATGCGGCGGAACTCGGTGCGCACCGGCTCGCGCGATTCCGTGGCGATCAGGCGGACGCCGTCGTTGAGCGGCAGGCCGGACTTGACCGCGCGCACGATAACGTCGAGCGCGTTCGGGAACTCGGCGAGGAAGGCCTTGACGCGGCGCGTGCGCTTGAAGGCGACGAACCAGCGCGGCAGGCCGACGGCGCCGGCGGCGAGCGCGCCCGGCAGCACGAGCAGCGGCGCGCCGGCGATGAAGGCGACCAGCGTGACGACGACGCCGCAGACGGCGGAATAGACGTAGAAGCGCTCCAACGTGATCGCCAGGCCCGCCTGGCGGAGCTGGATGCGCAGCGGCGGCTTCTTGATGTTGCGCTCGCGCGCCTTCTCGCGCTCGTCGAGCTCCTTGAGCGAGTCCTGCACCGACTTGCGCCGCCGCGCGGCCTCGGCGACGCGGTCGCGCGAGGCCTTGACCACCGAGCGGTCGGTCTCGGCGCGCTTGACGGTGTCGAGGCGCTTGGCCGCCTTCTTCTCGCTGGAGATGCGGTCGAACAGGAAGACATAGGCGATCGCGCCGGCGCTGACGGCGGCGAGGACGATGAAGATCAGCAGCGAACCCGTCATGACATACTATCTCTGGCCATCTGCGGCGCGGGCGCCGTCACTGCGAACGCTTCTCCATGGCCTCGAGGGCCGTCGCCAGACGCTGTTCCTCGCCGTAGTAGCGGGCACGGTCCCAGAAGGCGGGCCGGCCGACGCCGGTCGAGACGTGCTGGCCGAGCAGCCGGCCCTGCGCGTCCTCGCCCTTGATGTCGTAGAGCACCAGGTCCTGCGTGATGATGACGTCGCCTTCCATGCCGATCACCTCGGTGACGTGGGTGATGCGGCGGGAGCCGTCGCGCAGGCGCGCGGCCTGGATGATGATGTCGATCGAGCCGACGATGATCTCGCGCACGGTGCGCTGCGGCAGCGAGAAGCCGCCCATGGCGATCATCGATTCGATGCGGTTCAGGCACTCGCGCGGGCTGTTGGCGTGGAGCGTGCCCATCGAGCCGTCGTGGCCGGTGTTCATCGCCGACAGCAGGTCGAACACCTCGGGTCCGCGCACCTCGCCCACGATGATGCGTTCGGGCCGCATGCGCAGGCAGTTCTTGACGAGGTCGCGCATCGTCACCTCGCCCTCGCCCTCGAGGTTGGGCGGGCGCGTCTCGAGGCGCACCACGTGCGGCTGCTGGAGCTGCAGCTCGGCCGAGTCCTCGCAGGTGATGACGCGCTCGTCGCGGTCGATGTAGTTGGACAGGCAGTTGAGCAGCGTCGTCTTGCCCGAGCCGGTGCCGCCCGAGATGATGACGTTGCAGCGGACGCGGCCGATGATCTTGAGGATCTCGGCGCCTTCCGGCGTGATCGCGCCGAACTTGACGAGCTGGTCGAGGGTCAGCTTGTCCTTCTTGAACTTGCGGATGGTCAGCGCGGCGCCGTCGATGGCGAGCGGCGGGGCGATGACGTTGACGCGGGAGCCGTCGGGCAGGCGCGCGTCGCAGATCGGCGAGGCCTCGTCGACGCGGCGACCGACCTGGCTGACGATGCGCTGGCAGATGTTCAGGAGCTGTTGGTTGTCGCGGAAGCGGATGTTGGTCAGCTCGACCTTGCCGCCCACCTCGATGAAGACCTGGCGGGCGCTGTTGACCATGATGTCGGCGATGTCGTCGCGCGCCAGCAGCGGTTCCAGCGGGCCGTAGCCGAGGACGTCGTTGCAGATGTCCTCGAGCAGCTCCTCCTGCTCGGCGATCGTCATCGCGAAGTTCTTGATCGCGACGATGTCGTTGACGATGTCGCGGATTTCCTCGCGCGCGCTGTCGGGGTCGAGCTTGGCGAGCTGCGACAGGTCGATCGTGTCGATGAGGGCCGAGAAGACCTGGCTCTTGGTGTCGTAGTAGCTCTCGGAGCGCTCGCGGCCGGCGGGGCGGCGCGGCTCGGGCACGACGGACGGCGCCTCGACGGCGCGGCGCTGCGGCGGCTGCGCGGCGGCGGCCGGCGCCGGCATGCGCGGCTCGACCGGCCGGTTGGCCACGGCCACGTCGCCCTGCGGCGCCGACGGCGCGACGCGCGGCGCCGGGCGGAATTCCGGCGCGGAAGGCGATCCGTCGTTGCTACGCTTTCCAAACATGTCGCACGCGGTCCTGTCTTTGCGTCAGCGGCCCGCCGTCGCCATCCGGCGCCAGAGGGCCGACCTCACTTCTTGCGCTTGAGCATCCCCAGCATCGAGCCGAGCCCGCCCTTCTTGCGGGACTTGATCTCGCTGCGGCCGGTCAGCACATGCGCCAGCTCGTTGATGGTCTGGACGACGGCATGCTGCGCATCCATCTCGCCCAGCATGCGGCCGTTGTTGGCGGCGTTGCCGAAGAGCTGCGGGTCGAAGGGCAGCACGGCCGCCGGCTCGAGGCCGAGCGGCTCGGCGAAGTCGCCGATCGCGATCTCCGGCCGCTTGGCCATGCCGGCCTGGTTGATGACCAGCCGCGGCGGCGGATCGTTGGGCCGCAGCTTCTTCAGCATGTCGACGAGGTTCTTGGAGTTGCGCAGGTTGGCGAGCTCCGGCGTCGCGGTGATGACCACCTCGTCGGCATTGGCCAGGACGCTCTTCGACCAGCCGGTCCAGATGTGCGGCACGTCGAGCACGACCACGGGCGCGGTGCGCTGGGCGGTGTCGATGATCTGCGAGAACGCCTCCGGGTCGAAGTCGTAGACGCGGTCGAGCGTCGACGGGGCGGCGAGCAGCGACAGGTGCTCCGCGCACTGCGCGAGCAGGCGGTCGAGATAGACCTCGTCGATGCGGTCGGGCGCGAAGACGGCCTCGGCGATGCCCTGCGTCGGGTCCTGGTCGAAATTGATGTTGGCGGTGCCGAAGGCGAGGTCGAGGTCGGCGACCACCACCTCGTTGGAGAACAGGTTGGAGATCGTCCAGCCGACATTGTGGGCGATGGTGGAGGAGCCGACGCCGCCCTTGGCGCCGACGAAGGCGATCGACTTGCCGACGGGCTCGGCCTCGGGGTCGACGAAGATCGAGGTGATGACGCTGACGATGTCGGCCATCGAGATCGGCGCCACGACATATTCGGACACGCCCGAGCGGGTCAGCTCGCGGTAGAGCCAGACGTCGTTGTAGTGGCCGATGATGACGACCTTGGAGCTCGGGTCGCAGACCTCGGCGAGCTGGCGCAGCGATTCGATGAGCTGGCGCGGCTCCTGGCGCGACTCGATGATGATCAGGTTCGGCGTCGGCGCCGTCTGGTAGAACTCGACGGCGGTGGCGACGCCGCCCATGTGCACCTTGAGATGCGCCTTGGCCATGCGCCGGTCGTCGCCGGCGCGCTCGATGGGGATGGCGACGCTCTCGGTCTCGCAGAAGGCCTGGATCGAGATGCGCGGAACCGGCCGGAGCTGCGCGAGCGCGGCGAAGTCGGTCTCCGCCGCGGCGTCCTGCTCGTCGCCCTGGATCGCGAGGTTGGTCATGTCGCTTGCCTCTGCCGTGCCCATCAGTAGTTGACTTCGGAGTTTTCCTTGAAGTCCTGCGCGACGCCGCGGCCCTTGTACTCGTTGATCGCGTCGGCACGGTTCTCGGGATCGATCGAGGTGGTGCGGCGCGGCCCGAGCAGGTCTGTCGGGTTGGCGACCTGGGCGGCGAGGTTGTTCTGGTAGGAGCAGCCGAAATTCGCCCAGTGCTTGTTGTCGGCGTTCTTCAGCATGTCCTCGGGCCAGCGGCCGCACTGGTCGGTGCCGGCCGTCAGCGCGTAGTAGGTGACGCGGATCGGCGCGGCCGCCTCGGGCACGCTCACCTGGTAGGACTGCACGAGGATGTTGCCGCCGTGGACGCCCTCCTTGCGGGCGATGTCCTCGATCTCGCCGGCGACGACGAAGGCGGACGCCGCGTTGATCGAGTTGGCCGGGACCAGGATGCGCATCGGCGCGCCGGTCTGCCGATCGTAACCGGACAGGAAGCCGGCGACGAGGTCGCGCTGGCCGCGCGTCATGCGCAGGGCCGAAGCCGCGACCGGCACGTCGAGCACCTTCTCGCGCTCCGAGATCACGATCGGATGGTTGGTGCGGTAGTCGTCGGGGATCGCGCCGACGACGACATGGTCGCGCTGCGCGCAGCCGGCGAGCAGGGCCGCCGCGCAGGCCGCGAGCGCCAGCCGCCCGAGCGGCAGCCGGGAGCCCCGGCGCCCGGCAGAACCAAACTGAGACATTGCCCGACCCCCGCTCACTTGTAGATGTAGCCGACGGCGCCGTGGTACTGGCCGTTCGGAAGGTTGGTCTTCATGGTGCCGTAGATCCGGTTGACGCGGCCGAGGAAGATCGCGGCGCCGTCACCGGCCGGATTGAAGTTGTCGTCCGGCTTGGCCAGCTCGTTGCGCGCCACCGGCTTGGTCAAATACGGCGTGACGATGATGACCAGCTCGGTCTCGTTGCGCACGAAGTCGCGGCTGCGGAACAGCGCGCCGAGCACCGGGATCTTGGACAGGCCGGGCAGGCCCGACGACATCTGCCGCACGTCGTCGCGCACCAGGCCGGCGATCATCATCGAGCCGCCCGAGGGAAGCTCGACGGTGGTGTCGGCCAGGCGCTTGCGGATCGACAGCAGGTTGGTCGAGCCCTTGGTGCCGCCGGCGCTCAACTGGATCGAGCCCTCGTTGGTCGGCTCCGACACCTGGGTGCGGATCTTCAGGCTGATGCGGCCCGGCGAAAGCACCGTTGGCTGGAACTCGAGGCCGATGCCGTACTCGATCTTCTGGTTGTCGTAGGTGATCGTGTTCTTCTCGTCGTCGATCGACTGGCCGGTGATCAGGTTGAACTCGCCGCCGACGCGGAAGGTCGCCTTCTCGCCGGACACGGCCGTCAGCGTCGGTTCGGCCAGCGTCTTCATCACGCCGGACTGCTCCATCGCGTTGAGGTAGGAGTTGAGCGAGGAGCTCTGGTAGCTCAGGCCCGAGTTGGACAGCGGCTTGCCGAGGCCGGCGATGGTCTCGCTGACCATGCCCCACGAGATGCCGCCCGAGCTCGCCGCGGCGATCAGGTTGACGCCGAGCTGCTTCATCACCGAGCGGCTGACCTCGGCGACGGTGACCTTCAGCGTCACCTGGTCCTCGCCGATCACCTGCAGCAGGTTGACGATCTTCGAGGTGCGGCGCTCCTGGTCGGGGTTGTTGATGTCGACGCCGCCCGCTGCGGCGCCGCCGGCGGCCGTCTGCGAATACTGGCCGGTCGTGGCCTCGCCGCCGGAGACGAAGACCTGCGCGAGCTGGGCTGCGCGGGCCGCGTCCAGCGGCGTCTCGACCGTGCCGGTCAGCACGACGTTGTCGTTGAGCAGCTCGATGTGGATGTCCGAATTCGGGATGAAGCGCTTGAGGTAGTCCTGCAGGCCGGCCACGTCGCGCTCGATGGCGAGGTCCAGGTTGGCGATCTGCTCGCCATTGGCGCCGAACACGAAGATGTTGGTCTCGCCGACCTGCTTGCCGAACAGGTAGATGCGCCGCGCCGTGCGCGTGACGGCGTCGGCGACGGCGGGGTTGGCCACCAGGATGTCGTAGGCGTCGGTCGGCAGGTCGACGACGATCGACTTGTTGAGGCCGAGCTTGATGCGCTGGGCGCCCTTCGACGTCGAGGTCACGAAGCTGTCGCCGCCCGCGAGCGCGGCCGACGGCGCGAGGCCGGCGAGCGCGCCGAGCAGGATCATGCCGCCCGCGAGGATCACGCGGGAGCCGGGGCGAAGGCGGGCGGGCAGCTTGCGCATGGTCGTCTTCCTCGTCATCAGCGCGCCCCCACCTCTGAAACCTCGCCGGAACGGATCATGCGGACGGTGCCGCGCCGGCCGTTTCCGGACACAAGATATTCGCCGGCGCTCTCGACCGGCTCGTTCGCGTCCACCACCGGCCGCAGCGCCAGCGTCAGGCGGTCCGCCATCTGCTGGGCGACCGTCAGCACCTCGGCCTGCTCGGGCGTCACCTCGAGCGTGGCGGTGTCGCCGACGCGGACCTTGCGGCCTTCCTCGTCTTCCTGGATGGCCTGGTCGATGGCGAGGACGCGGATGTTCTTCAGGATGGTCTCGGTGACGAAGCCGTCGCCGCTCGTCGTCGCGCCGGAGCGGCGCGTCATGATGACGTCGACATAGTCGTTGGGCAGGATGAAGCCGCCGGCCGACGTGTCGGCGGCGATCTGCGTCGCCACCGCGCGCATGCCGTGCGGCAGGATCGAGGACATGAAGCTCTGGCCCTCGCCGATCAGCTTGGCGCGGCGCAGCGGCTCGCCCGCATAGAGCGGCACGCGGGCGACGGCGGCCTTCAGCTCCTCCAGCGCGTTCGCGTCGGAATCGCGCGTGACGAACTTGTCGTCGACCGTGTCCGAGGGCCAGGACTGCCAGCCCAGCGCGTCGCCGACGATCGAGCCCATCGGCACGTCCTGCTTGAGGACCAGCACGTCGGTCAGCTTGATGGCGGGCTGCTCGGGCGCCTTCTCGACGATGACCTGGGGCGGCGGCGCAACCAGCATGTTGCGCGCCACGTAGCCCGCGCCGATCGCGGCCACCACGGCGACGCCCAAAATCACGAGACGCGATGAATTCATTGTCCGGACCTCGAACTCGGCAAACCGAATGCCAGCCGGGACAATGGACGGCCAATCGTCAAATTACGGTTAATGGAACACTTACAATCGTGCTTAACTCAAAGTTTAAGGAAAGCACGCGCGCGCGGCCACGAGGCGCCGGAAGCGCCCGCCGAATCCCCTGCCGCGAAGCCTCGAGAAGCGGGCTTTCAGAGCCCGGTGAGCCGTGCCATCGCCCACTGCATCAGGGGCGTGTCCGGATAGACCAGCAGCCCGGCGACGCCGAGAGCGACGCCGTAGGGGATGCCGGCCTTGTGATCAGCGAAATGTCGCAGAAATATGTTCCTGCCGGCCAGCGTCGAGACCGGCGAGTTGCGGAACTTGAGGATGACGAGCGTCAGCAGCCCGCCCAGCACCGCGCCGAACACCAGGTATTCGAGCAGCAGGATGCCGAAGCCCATCCACACCGAGGTGGCGGCCAGCAGCTTGGCGTCGCCGCCGCCCATGCCGCCGAAGGCGAACATGGCGAAGGTCACCGCCAGCACGGCCGCGCCGCCGGCCAGGTGCAGGCCGATCGTCTCCCAGCCCATCCCGGTGAACGGCGCGACAGCCACGAAGGTGGCGACGAGGATCACCGACACGCGGTTGGCGATCGTCATGGAGACCATGTCCGAGATCGCCGCGAACAGCATGCAGAACGGGAATATGACGAGGATCGCCGCTTCGAGCATGTCCGAAACCGTTGACGCCTGGCTGCCCCGAAAGGCTAGGCCGCGCCGCTTAACCAATCGCTAAGGCCGCAAAGCAAAGGGGCCGCCCGAGGGCGGCCCCGCATTCGATACGCCGTCGGCGATGCCGATTACTTGGCGCTGTTGTCCAGCTTGCCGGCGATGCGGGTGAACTGGTTGCTCAGCGAGCCGCCCAGCGTGGTGGCGCCGGCGGTGATGGCGAGCGCGATGAGGGCGGCGATGAGGCCGTATTCGATGGCAGTCGCGCCGGACTCGTCCTTGGCGAAACGTGCGAAGAGATTGGACATCGTAAACTCCATATCCAGGTGTGGCACAGCGTTTTCCCGTCGGCTCTTGTCGTTGGCCGATCGGATCGTGGCGAGACTACCGGGCAGCCCTTGCAATCGGCTTAATGAACATGATTACCGAAACGTATCCGGCTGCCGGGCCGACGGCGGCATTCCATAAAATGCAACGGGCCGCTCCCTTTCGGGGAGCGGCCCGCCGCTGACGCTGGAGGTCGTCGGGCTTACTTCGCGCTGTTGTCGAGCTTGCCCGCGATGCGGCTGAACTGGTTGCTGAGCGAGCCACCGAGGGTGGTCGCGCCGGCGGTGATCGCCAGCGCGATCAAGGCGGCGATCAGCCCGTACTCGATGGCGGTCGCGCCCGACTCGTCCCTGGCGAAACGTTCGAACAGATTGGACATCTTGAGCTCCTGAAACACGTTGCACAGCATGTCCGTCAACTTCTGCGGGTCGATCGGAACGGCATCACCTTACGAGGGGTCCTGTTGCGATCCGCTTAACGGACATGATTACCGGTTCGTAAGCCGGCGGGAGGCGTTCCGCGGCGGCCGCCACGCCGGCCGGCCGCCGCGCGCTTAACCCTTGCTTCACCAATCTCGTTCATCGTCGCGCAAGGGTTTTTCCGGCCGGAGGTTGTCATGGCGCATCGGGGGCGCATTCTCGCGAAGCACGGCGCAGCCGCGGCCCTTGCCGCGGCGCTTCTTGTCTTCGCGCAGCAGCCGGGCATCGCCGCCTCCGGCATCCAGGTCGTCATGAACCAGGCCAAGATCGTCAAGCTGGCGCGGCCGGCCGACACGATCGTCATCGGCAACCCGGCGATCGCCGACGCGTCGGTACAGGATTCCAGCACCATCGTGCTCACCGGCAAGGGCTTCGGCGTCACCAACCTGGTGGTCCTCGATTCCGACGGCACCCCGATCGTCGACGAGCAGGTGGTGGTGTCGCGCGACTCCCCCTACTCCGTGCGCGTGTACAAGCGCGCGAGCGTGCAGACGTTGTCGTGCACGCCGATGTGCGAGAGCGCCTACAAGGGCGACGCCGAGCGCGCGTCCGAGCTCGAGCTCAACAGCCAGTAGGCCGGCGGCTCGCGGAACGGTTAGCAAACGGTTAGCGCGAAATCGAAAATCCGCCGCATCGTCCACACCGGAATTCAACGCCTCTGCGCTATCTTGCCCGTCGAATGCAGGACCGCGTGGGGCGGATGGACATGCACGACCAGGACAGCAAGAGCCGCGAAGGGCGCCGGCGCGCCGGCCTTCTGGCGCGCTTCGGCCGCAACAGGCGCGGCAGCGTGGCCATCGAGTTCACGGCGCTGGCGATCCCCTTCGCCATGCTGGTCTTCGCCATCCTCGAAAGCTGCATCTCGTTCGCGGCCCAGCAGGTGCTGTCGAACGCGACCGACGACATCGCCCGCCAGCTCCGCACCGGCCAGGTCAAGGCCGCCGACGTCAACGAGACCGCGCTGAAGAAGATGATCTGCGACCGGCTCGACATCGTGGTGGCGAGCGGCTGCCCCGACCTCGTCGTCGACCTGCGCGAGTTTCCCACCTTCGCGGCGGCGGCCGCGGTCAAGATCAAGCTGACCACAGACGGCGACATCGACACGACCGGCTTCGCGGTGAAGCCCGGCCCGTCCATGTCGAAGAACATGCTGCGCGTGTTCTACCGCTGGCCGGTCATCACCGACTTCATGCGCAAGTCGATGTCCAACCTCAAGGGCGGCAAGACTCTGCATTTCGCCACGGCGACCTGGCAGAACGAGCCGTTCGACGACTAGCGGCCGGATGATGGGCGGGGCGACCATGACCAAGGGACTGCTTGCAACCGGCCTCGATGCCGCGCGCCGCCTCGGCCGCTCGGCACGGCGGCTCGCCACCGACCGGCGCGGCGTGGCGGCGATCGAGTTCGCCTTCATCGCGCCGGTGCTGCTGTCGCTCTACTTCGTCACGATGGAGGTCTCGCAGGGCATCGAGGTCAACAAGAAGGTGGGTCGCGTCGGCTCCATGGTGGCCGACCTCATCACCCAGCAGCAGACGATCTCGAAGTCGGAGCTGGACGCGATCCTGCAGATCGGCGGCTCGATCCTGCAGCCCTACAACCGCTCGCAGCCGACAATCATCGTCACCGCCATCCAGATCACCGACGAGAACAGCCCGAAGGTGGTCGTGGCGTGGTCGCGCAAGCTGCAGGGCGGCGCGGCCTCCGCCGGGCCGACCACGGCCACGGTCCCCGACACGCTCAAGATCCGCAACACCTTCCTCATCCGCGTCCAGAGCAACCTCGCCTACAAGCCGGTGATCGCCTGGACGGCGGACCAGAAGAAGGTGCTGGGGCTGGCGGCGGCCTTCGACGGCATCGCGATGTCGGAGGAATATTTCCTGCGGCCGCGCATCAGCACCACCATCGCCTGCTCGGACTGCTGACGGCGCAGCCGCCGGCGGCCCGAGGCCCGCCTTGTCGGGCAGCGTGGCCCATCGTTTCCAAATTGCCATCGCCCCGCTTCCTGCCTATGTCTTCTCGCACAGGCGGCGCAGGAAGTGGACCTCACATGGCACGCGCATTCATCTTCGTCCTCGATTCCTTCGGCATCGGCGGCGCGCCCGACGCGGCGCGCTACGGCGACGAGGGCGCCGACACCTACGGCCACATCAAGGCGGGCTGCGCGGCCGGGCAAGGCGACCGCGAGGGCCTGCGCAAGGGTCCGCTCGCGCTTCCCAACCTCTTCCGGCTGGGCCTCGACCACGCCGCCTCGCTGGCGACCGGCCGGCCGGTCCCGACTGCCGCCGTCGCCCCCGGCGCCTTCTACGGCGCGGGCACGGAGATCTCCAGCGGCAAGGACACGCCGTCCGGCCACTGGGAGATGTCGGGCGTTCCCGTCACCTTCGACTGGGGCTATTTCCCCGACACCGTGCCGGCCTTCCCGAAGGAGCTGACCGACGCCATGATCCGCGAGGGCAAGCTGCCGGGCATTCTCGGCAACTGCCACGCGTCGGGCACCACGATCATCGAGGAGCTGGGCGAGGAGCACGTCAGGACCGGCAAGCCGATCGTCTACACCTCGGCGGATTCGGTGATCCAGATCGCCGCGCACGAGACGGCCTTCGGGTTGGAGCGGCTCTACGCGCTCTGCGAGACCACCCGCAAGATCGCCGACCCCTACAATATCGGCCGCGTCATCGCCCGGCCCTTCCTCGGCACCAATGCGAGCGACTTCGAGCGCACGCCCAACCGGCGCGACTATGCCGTGCCGCCGCCCGAGCCGACCCTGCTCGACCGCGTTTCGGCCGCCGGCCACCAGGCGATCGCCGTCGGCAAGATCGGCGACATCTTCGCCCATCGCGGCATGACCGACAGCCGCAAGGCGCCGGACAACATGAAGATGTTCGACGTGGCGCTGGCGGCCATGGACGACGCGCGCGACGGCGACTTCGTGTTCACCAACTTCGTCGACTTCGACACGCTCTACGGCCACCGCCGCGACGTGCCGGGCTATGCCGCGGCGCTGGAGGAGTTCGACCGGCGCGTGCCGGAGGCGCTGGAGCGGCTGAAGCCGGGCGACATGCTGATCTTCACCGCCGACCACGGCAACGACCCGACCTGGCGCGGCACCGACCACACGCGCGAGCGCACGCCGATCGTCGGCATCGCGCCGGGCCTGAAGGGCGGCTCGGTCGGCGTGCGGCCGACCTTCGCCGACCTCGGCGAGACTGTGGCCGCGCATCTCGGCCTGAAGCCCGGCCGGCACGGCACGTCCTTCCTCGGCCAGATCTCCTAGCATGCCCGAACTACCGGAGGTCGAGACGGTCCGGCGCGGGCTGCAGCCGGCGATGGAGGGCGCGCTGATCGAGGAGGTCGAGCAGCGGCGGCCCGACCTGCGCTTCCCCTTCCCCGCCGACTTCGCCGGCCGCCTGCGCGGCCGCGCGATCGCCTCGGTCGGCCGCCGCGCCAAGTACCTGATCGTGCATCTCGACCGCGACCCGGTGCTGATCTGCCATCTCGGCATGTCCGGCTCCTTCCGCATCGAGACGGAAGAGGAAAGCACCACGCCGGGCATCTTCCACCACGAGCGGTCGAAGGCGGCGGCCCACGACCACGTCGTCTTCCACCTGAAGCGGCCGGAGGGCGAACGGCTGCGCGTCGTCTTCAACGACCCGCGCCGCTTCGGCTTCATGCTGTTCTCCGACGCCGCCGGCCTCGCCAGCCATCCGATGCTTGCCGAGCTCGGCGTCGAGCCGACCGGCAACGCGCTCGACGGCGCCCTCCTCAACGGCCTGCTCGCCGGCAAGCAGGCGCCGCTCAAGGCAGCCCTGCTCGACCAGACGCTGATCGCCGGGCTCGGCAACATCTATGTCTGCGAGGCGCTGTGGCGGGCGCGGCTGTCGCCGCTGCGCAAGGCGGGCTCCATCGCCTCGGCGAAGAAGCCGTCCACCGCCAGGGCCGACACGCTGGCGCAGGCGATCCGCGAGGTCATCGCGGAGGCCGTCGAGGCGGGCGGCTCGTCGTTGCGCGACTACGTCCACACCGACGGCTCGCTCGGCTATTTCCAGCATTCCTTCGCCGTCTACGACCGCGAGGGCGAGCCGTGCCGGCACGCTGGCTGCGGCGGCACCGTGCGGCGCGTCGTGCAGTCCGGCCGGTCGACTTTCTATTGCGGCACCTGCCAGCGTTAGCTAGAGCCTTCGGCAAAGCTCAGGAGACGGACATGGCCTACGAGACGATCCTCGTCGAAACGCGCGGCAAGGTGGGGCTGATCACGCTCAACCGGCCGAAGGCGCTCAACGCGCTCAACACGACGGTCCTGCGCGAGGTCGTCCAGGAGCTGAAGTCGATGGACGCCGACGCCCGCATCGGCGCGATCGTGCTGACCGGCTCGGAAAAGGCCTTCGCGGCCGGCGCCGACATCAAGGAGATGCAGCCCAAGACCTATGTCGAGGCCTTCATGGAGGACTTCTTCGCCGGCTGGGAGGAGGTCACCCGCATCCGCAAGCCGATCATCGCGGCGGTGGCCGGCTACGCGCTCGGCGGCGGCTGCGAGCTCGCCATGCTGTGCGACTTCATCATCGCGGCCGAGAACGCCAAGTTCGGCCAGCCGGAGATCACGCTCGGCGTGATGCCCGGCATGGGCGGCTCGCAGCGGCTGACCCGCTTCGTCGGCAAGTCGAAGGCGATGGACATGTGCCTGACCGGGCGCATGATGGACGCCGCCGAGGCCGAGCGCTCGGGGCTGGTCTCCCGCGTCGTGCCGGCCGGCGAGTTGCTGGAGGAGGCGCTGCGCGCCGCCCAGAAGATCGCCGACTTCTCGCTGCCGGCCGTCATCATGGCCAAGGAGGCGGTGAACCGCTCCTACGAGACCACGCTCGCCGAGGGCCTGCGCTTCGAGCGGCGCGTGTTCCATTCCATGTTCGCGACCGAGGACCAGAAGGAGGGCATGGCCGCCTTCACCGAGAAGCGGACGGCCAATTTCCGCAACCGCTGAGGCAGGCGCAAAAGCCGCTGCGGGCACCGTTGACGGCCCGTGCGAGCTGAACTATAAGCCCGCCAACCAGAGGCGGCCGCGCAGGCTGCCCGTTTGTTTTTGAGCCCTGCCCGGCCGCGTGCCGAAGGGTCGTCCTGAAGATAGAGAGGCACAATGGCCAACACGTCCTCGGCCAAGAAGGCAACGCGGAAGATCGCAGCCCGCACCGCCGTGAACAAGAACCGCCGTTCGCGCGTGCGCACCTATGTCCGCAAGGTCGAGGAGGCGCTGGCCGCCGGCGACAAGGCCGCGGCCGAGGCCGCCTTCAAGGCCGCCCAGCCCGAGCTGATGCGCGCCGCCGGCAAGGGCGTTCTCCACCGCAACACCGCCTCCCGGAAGGTGTCGCGCCTGGCCCAGCGGGTGAAGTCGCTCGGCGCCTGAGCCGACCTTCCCACCGCAGCGCAATGCACGACCCGGCGCCAGGCGCCGGGTTTTTCTTTTCGAGCCAATGGCTTGCCCTTCCGCACCGGAAACCGTTCCGGGCGGAACGATTTTTCCTTTGCCGGCGGCAGGGCCGCCGATGGCTTGCGCAAAGCCCGCCGACGCCGGCGGAAACTTTTCTTAAGATCCCGATTTCCCTTTAAATTCATAAGCTTGTGAGATGTTATCCACAGGCTTCGTGTTTTTAGCCGGGATGGCCAACCGGCATTCCGAGTCAAGAATTTTTTTTAACTTTTTTTTCGGCGGGCGCCTCGCCCCGAGGTGCCGCCACGAAGGTTTTGATTCAAAACAGATTCGCGAAAGCAGTTCGGAATCCGGACGGCGGAAGGGCCTCCCGGGAGGCTCTGCGGAGCCAAAAATCGGCCCCCGCGGCCTTGCCCTCGCGACCATCCCATTTATAAAGTCCGGTCATCGGAAGGGACATGGCGGGGACATCGCCAACCGATCCCGGAGGCGGGATTTCGTCGCGGATTCCACCGCGCGCGCAGGCCGCCTGTCTTCTTCCGATGCGTAGACTGTCCAACCTGGCGTACCCTTCACCGGGACGAGTGGAGCCGGCAAGCCAATTGTCGGATCGCGATGGTTTGCGCGGATCGAAACGCCGACATTGCGGCTTGCGGCGCTGCGAACGGCTTGTGGAGGAATGCGACCGGACGGACCGAGGGACCACGACCCCAAGTACTTGAACGAGGACCGCGCGACGGCGCCCGCAGAGGGCCGCGCAGCGGAAACAAGAAACGGCAGGGAAAAAAGATGCAAAGCGGCGTCAACGCGAAGGGACGGGCGGTCCCTTCCGAACAAAAAGGCAGCGAGGGGATCGGGATGCCGGGCAGCGACGGACCGGAACAGGTTTTCGAGCGCGTGAAGGCGCAGCTCAAGGCCCGGCTCGGCGGCGAGGTCTATTCGAGCTGGTTCGGCCGCATGAAGCTGGCCGAGGCGTCCAAGGGCGTCGTCCGGCTCTCTGTGCCCACCGCCTTCCTGCGCTCCTGGATCAACGGCCATTACGTCGACCTCATCGGCGAATTGTGGAAGCAGGGCGACCCGGATCTGCTGAAGCTCGAGATCGTCGTGCGCAGCACGACGCGGCCGGCCCGCGCGCCGGTCGAGGACGAGCCGGCGCCCGCCCGCCGCGCCGCGCGCGCCCCGCAGGCCAGCTTGCCGGGCGCCACGATCAGCGGTCCCGCGCGCTCCGACAGGGTTCCCGCCAACCGCAACCTCGACGACGGCCAGCGCTCCAACGTGCTGGGCTCGCCGCTCGACGCCCGCTACACCTTCGCCTCCTTCGTGGAAGGCCCGTCCAACCGGGTCGCCTTCGCCGCGGCGCGTGCGGTGGCCGAGCAGGCATCCAACGCGGTGCGCTTCAACCCGCTTTTCCTGCATGCCTCGGTCGGGCTGGGCAAGACCCACCTGCTGCAGGCGATCGCCACCGAGGCGCTGAGCGTCAAGCCGCAGGCGCGCGTCGTCTACCTGACGGCCGAATATTTCATGTGGCGCTTCGCCACGGCCATCCGCGACAACAATGCGCTCACCCTCAAGGAGCAGCTCCGCGACATCGACCTGCTGATCATCGACGACATGCAGTTCCTGCAGGGCAAGTCGATCCAGCACGAGTTCTGCCACCTCATCAACATGCTGCTCGACAGCGCGCGGCAGGTGGTGGTGGCGGCCGACCGGCCGCCGGCGGAGCTGGAATCGCTGGAGCCGCGCGTGCGCTCGCGCCTCAATGGCGGCGTCGCGCTGGAGATGGGCCCGCCCGACTACGCGATGCGGCTGTCGATCCTGCGCCACCGGCTCGCTGCCGCGCAGGCCGAGGACGCCACGCTGGAGATCGAGGACCAGATCCTCGAGCACATCGCGCAGTCGATCACCGGCAGCGGGCGCGAGCTGGAAGGGGCCTTCAACCAGCTCCTGTTCCGCCGCTCCTTCGAGCCGCAGATCACCATCGAGCGCGTCGACGAGCTGCTCGGCCATATCTGCCGCGCCGGCGAGCCCAAGCGCGTGCGCATCGAGGACATCCAGCGCATCGTGGCGCGCCACTACAACGTGTCGAAGACGGAGCTCCTGTCCAACCGGCGCACGCGCACCATCGTCAAGCCGCGGCAGGTCGCCATGTACCTGTCCAAGGTCATGACGCCGCGCTCGCTGCCCGAGATCGGGCGCCGTTTCGGCGGCCGCGACCACACCACCGTTCTGCATGCGGTGCGCAAGATCGAGGACCTCGCCGAGAGCGACAACACGCTGGCGCAGGAGATCGAGCTGCTCAAGCGCCTGATCGCCGAACAGGCACACTGACGCGGGTTCCGGGGGATGCGGCGAGCCCGGCGCGAAAGCGCCGGGCTTTTTCCCCAGGCGGGCCTGCGGAAGGCTTCGCGCCCTTGCCTTCCGGGGGTGTTTCCTGCCACTCTGCAAACCCCTCCGGTCCGCTGCGGACCGCATCGGAGGCGGCGGGGGCGCCGACTGTTTTCCTGACGAGACCGACCTGAAATGCGTGTGATCCTCGAACGCTCCAATCTGCTCAAGTCGCTGAACCACGTGCACCGCGTGGTGGAGCGCCGCAACACCATCCCGATCCTGTCCAACGTGCTGCTCGTCGCGCAGGGCGCCAGCCTGGAGATGAAGGCGACCGACCTCGACCTCGAGGTGACCGAGGCGACGGCGGCGAGCGTCGAGCAGGGCGGCGCCACGACGGTTCCGGCCCACCTGCTCTACGACATCGTGCGCAAGCTGCCGGAAGGCGCGGAGGTGATGCTGAAGACCGACGAGAGCGGCAACGCGATGTCGGTGGTCTCGGGCCGCTCCAGCTTCCGGCTCCAGTGCCTGCCGCAGTCGGACTTCCCCGAGCTCTCGGCCGGTTCGTTCTCGCACATCTTCCGGCTCGATTCGCAGTCGCTCAAGGCGCTGATCGAGAAGACGCAGTTCGCCATCTCCACCGAGGAGACGCGCTACTATCTCAACGGCATCTACCTGCATGCGCACGAGGGCGGCGGGCAGCTCAAGCTGCGCGCGGTCGCGACCGACGGCCACAGGCTGGCGCGCGCCGAGGTGGAGGCGCCGGCCGGCTCGGAGGGCATGCCCGGCATCATCATCCCGCGCAAGACGGTGAGCGAGCTGCTCAAGCTCGTCGACGACCCGGACGTCGCCATCACGGTCGAGCTGTCGGAGACCAAGATCCGCTTCACCATCGGCAGCGTGGTGCTGACCTCCAAGCTGATCGACGGCACCTTCCCGGACTACGAGCGGGTGATCCCTACCGGCAACGACAAGCGGTTGACCATCGACCGGCAGAGCTTCGCCGCCGCGGTCGACCGCGTCTCGACCATCTCGTCGGAGCGTGGCCGCGCGGTGAAGCTGTCGATCGCCAACGGTCAGGTTACGCTTACGGTCAACAATCCCGATTCCGGCAGCGCGACCGAGGAGATCCCGGCCGACTACGATTCCGAGGCGCTCGACATCGGCTTCAACGCCAAGTACCTGCTCGACGTCGCCGGTCAGCTTTCCGGCAGCGAGGCCCGCTTCATGCTGGCGGACGCCGGCGCGCCGACGCTGATCCAGGACACGGCCGACGACCAGACGCTCTACGTGCTGATGCCGATGCGGGTCTAGGGCATCGGAACGAAAAGTGGAATCCGGTTTTCGGATTGTTCCGATGCTCCATCAAACTGCTAGATCGTCCCTTGTGCGTCCGACAAGACGCACGACGATCTAGCGTGCCGCGATGGACGAAGGCGCCAACGCGGAGCCCCGGGCCCCGTCGCAGACCCATATAAGTAAGCTCTCGCTTACTAATTTCCGCAACTACGCGCAGGTCTCGCTCGATCTCGAACCGGGCGCCGTCGTGCTCACCGGCGAGAACGGGGCCGGCAAGACGAACCTGCTGGAGGCCGTGTCCTTCCTGTCGCCGGGGCGCGGGCTGCGGCGGGCGACGCTGGCCGAGGTGGCGCATGACGGCGATCCCGCCGGCTTCGCCGTCCACGCGCGCGTCGAGGGCCGGTTCGGCACCTGCGAGATCGGCACGGGCACGATGGGCGGTGACGCCGCCGGCGACAATGCCCGCAAGGTGCGCATCAACGGCGCGCCGGCCCGCTCGGCCGACGAGCTGACCGAATGGCTGCGCGTGGTCTGGCTGACGCCGGCGATGGACGCGCTGTTCACCGGGCCGGCCGCCGACCGGAGGCGCTTCCTCGACCGGCTGGTGTTGGCGATCGACCCCGCGCATGGCCGCCGCGCCGCCGACTACGAGAAGGCGATGCGGGCACGTAATCGTCTGCTTACGGAAGATTCGCGCGACACGCGCTGGTTCGAGGCGATCGAGACGCAGATGGCCGAGACCGGCGTGGCGATCGCAGCGGCGCGCGCCGAACTGGTGCGCCTGCTCGCCGCCATGTTCGCGCGCCTGCCCGCCGACGGCCCCTTCCCGAAGGCCGCGCTGGCGCTGTCCGGCACGGTCGAGGAGCAGGTCGGCGCGCGCGCGGCGGTCGACGTCGAGGAAGCCTTTCGCGCAGCTCTCGCCGAGGGCCGCCGGCGCGACCGCGCGGCCGGCCGCACGCTGGAGGGTCCCCACCGGGCGGATCTCCTCGTGCGCCACGCGCCGAAGGACCAGGCGGCCGAGCTCTGCTCGACCGGCGAGCAGAAGGCGCTGCTGATCGGCATCGTGCTGTCGCATGCGCGGCTGACCGGCGAGATCGCCGGCGCGGCACCCATCCTGCTGCTCGACGAGATCGCCGCGCATCTCGACGCCGGCCGCCGCGCCGCCCTGTTCGGCATCCTCGACGGCCTCGACTGCCAGTATTTCATGACCGGCACCGACGCCGCCCTGTTCTCCAGCCTGTCCGGCCGCGCGCAGTTCCTGACGGTGTCTCATGGCGCCGTGACGCCCTCGCCCGGCCCATGACAAGCGCGGCGCACCGGCCTATCCTGCCGGCATGAACATCCGGCCGTCCGCCCTCTCCGCCGAGGAGCTCGAGCGCTATGCGCGCCACATCGTGCTGCCCGAGATTGGCGGGCCGGGGCAGCAGAAGCTGAAGCGCGCGCGCGTGCTGGTGATCGGCGCGGGCGGGCTCGGCGCGCCGCTGCTCGCCTACCTCGCCGCCGCCGGCGTTGGCACGCTCGGCGTCGTCGACGACGACACGGTGTCGCTGTCCAACCTGCAGCGGCAGGTGATCCACGACAGCGCGGCCGTCGGCGCGCTCAAGGTGGAGAGCGCGCGCGGGGCAATCGCGCGCATCAACCCGCATGTGGCGGTCGAGACGCATGTCATGCGCCTCGACACGGCCAATGTCAGGCCTCTCGTAGCCGGCTACGACATCGTCGCTGACGGCTCCGACAATTTCGACACGCGCTACGCCGTCGCGGATGCCTGCGCGGCCGAGGGCAAGCCGCTGGTGACGGCGGCGGTCGGCCGCTTCGACGGCACGCTGACGGTGCTGAAGCCGTTCGAGACAGGCGCCGACGGCACGCCGAACCCCGGCTATCGCGACCTGTTCCCCGAGCCGCCGCCGGCCGGCATGGTGCCGTCCTGCGCGCAGGCCGGCGTCGTCGGCGCGCTCACCGGCGTGATGGGCACCTTGCAGGCGATGGAGGTGGTCAAGCTGATCGCCGGCATCGGCGAGCCGCTGGTGGGCCGGCTGCTGATGTACGATTCGCTCGGCGCCCGCTTCGACACGATCCGCTATGGCCGCGCCGAGGACTGAGGCCGCGGAAATCGCGATCGGCCCGCTGCCGGCGGATTTCGACCGCTGGCAGGACCTGCTCGACCTCGTCATGGCCGCCTTCGCCCATATGGACGGCGTCATCGACCCGCCCTCCTCCGCACATCGGCTGACCGTTTCGTCGCTTCGCGAGAAATGCTCGAAGGAGCGCGTCTTCGTCGCTCTCGAAGGCGATCGCTTAGCCGGCTGCGTATTCCTCGACGACCGCGGCGACCATGTCCATGTCGGCAAGCTCGCCGTGGCGCCGGACCTGCAGGGAAGAGGCATCGGCCGGCGGCTGATGGAGGCCGCAGAGGCGCAAGCGCGCCGGCTCGGCAGGCGCAGCCTCGAACTCCAGACCCGCGTCGAGCTCACCGGCAACCAGTCGACGTTCGCCCGCCTCGGCTTCCGCGAGACCGGCCGCACGGCGCATGCCGGCTACGCGCGCGCCACTTCCGTCACCCTACGCAAGGACCTTGCCGATGGCGCCGGCGCTCACTGAGGCCGAGCGCGCCATCGCGGCCGGCGCCGAAGGCGAAGGCGCGGCGATGGCGATGCGCATCGTCGCCGAGGCCGCCCGCCTGCTTTCCGCCCCGCGTCTCATCCCGATCGCCTCGGCGCATATAGACGGCGCGCTCTACCACGGCGATTCCGGCACGCTGTTCGCCGAAAAACTGGTCGCGGGCGGGGCGCGCGTGGCCGTGCGCGCTACGCTCAACGTCGGCGCGCTCGACCTCACCGGCTGCGCGCAAATCCGGCTTTCCGGGGCGCCGCGCGAGATGGCGCGGCGGATGATGGCGGCCTATGCGGCGCTGGGCTGCGAGCCGAGCTGGACCTGCGCGCCCTACCAGGCCGGCCACCGGCCCGCCTTCGGCACCGACGTCGCCTGGGGCGAATCCAACGCGGTCGCCTTCTGCAACTCCGTGCTCGGCGCGCGCACCAACCGCTACGGCGACTTCCTCGACATCGCCTGCGCGATCACCGGCCGCGCACCGGATTGCGGGCTGCACCGGCCGGAAAACCGCCGCGCCCGCTTCGTCTTCGATGTTTCGGGGCTGGACCCGGCCCTGCTCGCCACGGAGACCGCGTGGCCGGTGCTGGGCAGCCTCTACGGCCGCGAGGCAAGCGAGACCGTCGGCGTCGTCACCGGCGTTCCCGCCGATCCGGGCGGGGACGCGCTGAAGGCCTTCGGTGCCGCTGCCGCCTCGTCCGGCGCGGTCGGGCTGTTTCACATAGCCGGCGTCACGCCGGAGGCGCCGGACCTCGAAACGGCTCTCGGCGGGGACCTGCCGGAGCGCGTCGTCCGCGTCGACGCGGCCATGTTCCGGCAATCGCGTAGCCGGCTCAGCACCGCCGAGACGCCGGATTTCGTCGACGCGGTGGCGATCGGCAGCCCGCATCTGTCGGAAGCCGAGTTCGAGGCGCTGGAGCGGCTGCTCGCCGGCCGCCGCGTCGCCATCCCCTTCTATGCCTGCACGGGCCGGCACGTGGTCGCCGCGCTCGACCGCGACGGCCGCCGCTCCGCGCTCGAGGCGCAGGGCGTCACGATCGTGGCCGACACCTGCGTGGTGGTCACGCCGATCCTGCGCGAGCTGGCCGGCGGCGTGCTGATGACCAATTCAGGCAAGTTCGCCCATTACGCGCCGGGCAACACGGGCTACGCCGCGCTCTACGGCTCGCTCGCCGACTGCGTCGAAAGCGCCGTCGCCGGCCGGCCGGTCTTCGCGGAGCAGGCGGCATGAGCGCGGCACGGGCCGAGATCCTCGTCGAGGGGCGCGGCGGCGCCGGCGAGGCGCTGGTGCTCACCGCGCCGATCAGCTTCTGGGGCGGCGTCGATCCGGCGACCGGCACGATCGCCGACGTGCGCCACCCGCAGCACGGCGCCTGCGTGTCGGGCCGCATGCTGTTCGTGCCGGGCACGATCGGCTCCTCGTCGGCCTCGGCCGTGCTGATGGAGCTCGTCCATCGCGGCATCGCGCCAGCCGCCCTCATCCTGCACGAGCCCGACGCAATCCTGCTGCTCGGCCTCATCGTCGCCCGCGAGATGGGCTGGGAGACGCCGGTCGCGGTCCGCATGGACCGGGAGAGGTTTACGGCGTTCACGGGAAAGCATGTCAGCGTCGGAGCGGAGATAACCGCTGCCAGCCCCGTCGTGGCAGAACTCCACGCAGCAAGCGCGAAGCGCTGGGCGCAGGTCTACGAGACGCTCGCGCGGTAGAACCGACCCGTCCCTACGCCCTGCTCGGCAGGACCCGGTCGGGCGGGCGGTGGCCGTCGATGAAGGTGCGGATGTTGATGATCACCTTCTCGCCCATCTCGATGCGCCCCTCGATCGTGGCCGAGCTCATGTGCGGAAGGAGCACCACCCTGCCCTTCTGGGCGAGCTTGGCGAGCCTGGCGTTCACCGTCGGCTCGCGCTCGAACACGTCGAGGCCAGCGCCGGCGATCCGGCCGTCCTGGATGAGCTGGGCCAGCGCCTCCTCGTCGATGATGCCGCCGCGCGCGGTGTTGACCAGCCAGGCGGTCGGCTGGACCAGCGCCAGCCGCCGCGCCGACAGCAGATGGTAGGTGGCGGGCGTCGAGGGGCAGTTGACGGAGATGAAGTCCATGCGGGCGAGCATCTGGTCGAGGCTCTCCCAGTAGGTCGCCTCGAGCTGGTCCTCGATCTGCGGCGCCACCTTGTGGCGGTTGTGATAGTGGATCGACAGGCCGAAGGCCTTGGCGCGGCGGGCGACCGCGGTGCCGATGCGGCCCATGCCGACGATGCCGAGCCGCTTGCCCCAGATGCGGCGGCCGAGCATCCAGGTGGGCGACCAGCCGGCCCATTTCTGGCCGCTGCGCATGAATTCGGCGCCCTCGGTGAGCCGCCGCGGGCCGGCGAGGATCAGCGCCATGGTGAGGTCGGCCGTGTCCTCGGTCAGCACGCCCGGCGTGTTGGTGACGGTGATCTGCTTCGCGGCGGCGGCGGCGATGTCGATATTGTCAACGCCGTTGCCGAAATTGGCGATCAGCTTGAGCTGCGGGCCGGCCTGGGCGATCACCGCCTGGTCGATGCGGTCGGTGACGGTGGGCACCAGCACGTCGGCCTCGCGAAGCGCCGCCACCAGTTCGGGCTGGGTCATCGGCCGGTCGTCGACGTTCAGCCGCGCGTCGAACAGCTCGCGCATGCGGGTCTCGACCTGGTCGGGGAGCTTGCGGGTGATGACGACGAGTGGCTTCTTCCTGCCTGCCATCGCTTCCTCGGGCTAGCACCAGTCGATATTTATGGTTTGCAGGTCCCCGTTGAGACCTCCTTAACCAAGACAGGCGACACTCCGCAGGAGCGCCGGTCACCCTCTCTATCAAGAGCCCCGGCCGAAAACAAAGAAAAAGGCCGGGAATGCGGGGCCTGCGGCCGGCCCTTCAACAGGTTCGGAAATGCTCGACTTTTCCCGTGTCGCCAGACTTCTCCTCAGCGCCGCGCTGGCGCTTCCGCTCGCGCCGACGCTCGCCGGCGCGCAGGCGGGTGCGGCGCAGGGCCTCTCGCTCGGCCCCAGCGGCCTGCCTCTGCCGCGATTCGTCAGCCTGAAATCGGCCAAGGTGAACCTGCGGATCGGCCCGGGCACCACCTATCCGGTCGAGTGGATGTACCTGAAGTCGGGTCTGCCGATGGAGATCGTGCAGGAATACGACAACTGGCGCCGCGTGCGCGACGCAGAGGGCACGGAGGGCTGGATCAACCAGTCGCTGCTGTCGGGCAAACGCACCGCGATCGTCTCGCCCTGGCAGCGCGGCAAGGACGCGCTGATCGCCATGCGCGCCGATCCCGACGCGGCAGCCCGTGTGGTCGCCAACCTGGAGCCGGGCGTCATCGTCACGCTCAGGGCCTGCAACGGCAACTGGTGCCAGATGGACGTCGACGGCCGGCGCGGCTGGGTCGAGCAGTCGCAGGTGTGGGGCGCCTATCCCGGCGAGACCATCGCCGACTGAGGCGCGGCCGGCTCCGCGCCGGCGCTCAGCGGCGCGCAGCGCCGATCGGCCCCATATGCGTGTCCGTGAATCCGGTCGCGAACTTGAGCCCGTAGCCCAGCGTGCGGTCGAGCGCGATGTGGGCGAGCCATATCGTGGCGAAGGAAAAGGCCCAGGCCAGCCCGAACGCCAGCCCGGCGGCGGCGAGCGCCAGCGGCCCGATCAATGCGTGGAAGACGTTGTAGGCGATAGCGCCGGCGCGCGGGCCGGCGAGATAGCCGGCCATCGAGAGGTCGGGCGCGAGGATCAGCAGCGCGAACAGCCACCAGGACGCGCCGAGCCACCAGTAGAGCACGACCGCGGCAAGGAAGACGGCTGCCCACTCCAGCCTGACGAGGATGTCGACCGGGCGCACTGCCGCCCGCGCGCTCAGGCGCCGCGCTTGCGGCGCAGGCGCACGATGATGTCGACGTTGGCGATCTCCATGCCCTCCGGCGGCTCGGGCAGGTTGATCACCGAGACCGGCCCGCCGGAGATGTCGACGACCCGGTTCTCTTCCTCGATGTAGAAATGGTGGTGGTCGGAGGTGTTGGTGTCGAAATAGGTGCGCACGCCCTCGACGGCGACGATCCGGAGCAGGCCGGCGTCGGTGAACTGGTGCAGCGCGTTGTAGACGGTCGCCAGCGACACGGCGACGCCGGCGCCCAGCGCCTCCTCGTGAAGCTGCTCGGCCGAGATGTGGCGGTCGCCCTTGGCGAAAAGCAGTTCGGCCAGCGCAATGCGCTGCCGCGTCGGGCGCAGTCCCGCATGCCGGACGCGCTGCTCGATCCCTCTGTCCGGCGCCGGTCTCGTGTCCACGACTTCGCTCAAATCCACCATGCGGACGCCATCCTGCGTCCGTCCTCGACATAAAACCTATATATTCGCCGCGATTGCGGCGATCAATAGCGGCGACGGACCGCCGCGAGCGGGGCCTGCGGGGCCGACTTTAGGCTGGATCGCGCCGCTGCCTGTTTCCACCGCGTCGCGGCATGTGATAGTGAGGCCGGAAACAAACGCGGCGACGAGGGCGGAACTACATGGCGGACCGGAAATCGAGCTTCGACTACGAGGACCTGCTGGCCTGCGCCCGCGGCGAGCTCTTCGGCCCGGGCAACGCCCAGCTTCCGGCCCCGCCGATGCTGATGTTCGACCGCATCACCGAGATCAGCGAGACGGGCGGCGAGTTCGACAAGGGCTTCGTGCGCGCCGAGTTCGACATCAAACCGGACCTGTGGTTCTTCCCCTGCCATTTCATCGGCAATCCGGTGATGCCGGGATGCCTCGGCCTCGACGCGCTGTGGCAGATGACCGGCTTCTTCCTCGGCTGGCTGGGCGAGCCCGGCAAGGGCATGGCGCTGTCGACCGGCGAGGTGAAGTTCAAGGGCATGGTCACGCCCAAGGTGAAAAAGGTCGAATACGGCGTCGACTTCAAGCGCGTCATGCGCGGCCGCCTCGTGCTCGGCATCGCCGACGGCTGGCTGAAGGCCGACGGCGATCCCATCTACAAGGCCACCGACCTGAAGGTGGGCCTTGCCAAGCAGGGCGAAGCCTGAGCCGGGTACCCGCGCCAGCCGCCCGCCGGCGGGCCAGCCACCAGAACCAGACAAGGGATCCCCGATGAGAAGAGTTGTTGTGACGGGCATCGGCATCGTGTCCTCCATCGGCAACAATGCCGACGAGGTGCAGGCCTCGCTGCGCGAGGCGAAGTCGGGGATCACCTTCTCCGACGAGTTCGCCGAGCACGGCTTCAAGTGCCGCGTCTGGGGCCGGCCGACGCTCGATCCGACCGAGCTGGTCGACCGGCGCGCCATGCGCTTCCTGCACAAGGGCGGCGCATGGAACCACGTCGCCATGCAGCAGGCGATCGCCGATTCCGGCCTCGAGGAAGGCGACATCACCAACGAGCGCACCGGCATCGTCATGGGCTCTGGCGGCGCCTCCACCAAGACGATCTTCGAGGCGGCCGAGACGACGCTGAAGAACGGCAGCCCGAAGCGCATCGGGCCGTTCGCGGTGCCGAAGGCCATGTCCTCGACCGCTTCCGCGACGCTCGCCACCTGGTTCAAGATCCACGGCGTCAACTATTCGATCTCGTCGGCCTGCTCGACCTCGGCGCACTGCATCGGCAACGGCACCGAGCTCATCCAGTGGGGCAAGCAGGACATCGTCTTCGCGGGCGGCCACGAGGACCTCGACTGGACCATGTCCGACCTGTTCGACGCGATGGGCGCCATGTCGTCCAACTTCAACGACACGCCGTCGGTCGCCTCGCGCGCCTACGATGTGAAGCGCGACGGCTTCGTGATCGCCGGCGGCGCCGGTGTCGTCGTGCTGGAGGAGCTGGAGCACGCCAAGGCGCGCGGCGCCAAGATCTACGCCGAAGTCGTCGGCTACGGCGCGACGTCGGACGGCTACGACATGGTGGCCCCCTCCGGCGAGGGCGCCATTCGCTGCATGCGGCAGGCGATCGCCACGGTCGACGGGCCGGTCGACTACATCAACACCCACGGCACCTCGACGCCGGTCGGCGATTCCAAGGAGATGGGCGCCATCCGCGAGGTGTTCGGCGAAAAGATGCCTCACATCAGCTCGACCAAGTCGCTCACCGGCCACTGCCTCGGCGGCGCCGGCGTGCAGGAGGCGATCTACTCGATCCTGATGATGCGCGGCGGCTTCATCGGCGAGAGCGCCCATATCGAGGAGCTCGACCCCGAGTTCGAGGGCATGCCGATCGTGCGCAAGCGCATCGACGATGCGCGGATCGACACGGTGCTGTCCAACTCCTTCGGCTTCGGCGGCACCAACGCCACCCTGGTCATGCAGCGCTACAACGGCTGAGGGCGCACTCATGGACGGACTGATGAAGGGCAAGCGCGGCCTCGTCCTGGGCATCGCGAACAACCATTCGATCGCCTGGGGCATCGCCCGGCGGGTCGTCGACAACGGCGCGGAAGTGGCCGTCACCTACCAGGGCGAGGCGTTCGGGCGGCGGGTGAAGCCGCTCGCCGACCAGCTCGGCTCGCGGCTGGTGTTGCCCTGCGACGTCGAGGACCTGGCCAGCGTCGACGCCGTGTTCGAGACGCTGAAGCGCGAATGGGGCCAGCTCGACTTCATCGTCCACGCGGTCGGCTTTTCCGACAGGAACGAGCTGCAGGGGGCCTACAGCGACACCACGCGCGAGAACTTCGTGCGCACCATGGTGATCTCCTGCTTCTCCTTCACGGAGCTCGCCAAGCGCGCCGCGGCGATGATGCCGGCCGGCGGGGCCATGCTGACGCTGACCTATGCCGGCTCGGTGCGGGTGATGCCCAACTACAACGTGATGGGCGTGGCCAAGGCCGGGCTTGAGGCCAGCGTGCGCTACCTCGCCAACGATTTCGGGCCGCGCGGCATCCGCGTCAACGCGCTGTCGGCGGGGCCCGTGCGCACGCTCGCCGGCGCCGGCATCTCGGACGCGCGCTACATGTACTCGTTCCAGCAGCGCAACTCGCCGCTGCGCAAGAGCATGACGATCGAGGACGTCAGCGGCTCGGCGCTCTACCTCCTGTCGGACCTCGCATCGGGCGTCACGGGCGAGGTGCACTATGCCGATTCCGGCTACCACATCATCTCGATGCCGACGCTGGACGAGATGAAGAAGCTCGAAAACGCGCCCGCAAACGACTGAAACGCAGGCGATTCGCGCCTCGAAAGCGCGTTCGTTAAATTTAGCCGATCGGACGGAAACTGTTTTTAAGGGGAGACCGCCTATGGTGGTGTCTCCTAGAGGCGGTTTGCATGCACGACACGAAGACACCCATGCGCAGCCAGGCCTTCCGGCTGCTGACCATCGCGGCGGCCGGCATCGGCAGCTTCGTGCTGGGCCTGTGGGGCCTGCGCTACGGCATGGGCGACCAGATCGCGGGCCTGCCGGCCGAGGCGGTCGGCGCCATCATCGCCTCGCTGTGCGCGCTCGCCGCCGCCGGCTCGTCGCTCTCCTTCTTCGCCGGCGTGGACGAATCCGCCAACTACGTGTTCCGCGAGACGCAGGTCGACAAGCTGACCGGGCTGCTCGGCCGCGCCGCCATGGTCGGCAAGGTGGCCGAGGCGGCGATCGCCACCTCGCGCAGCGGCAAGCCGGTGTTCCTGATCGACATCGACATCGACCGCTTCAAGCAGATCAACGACGCGATCGGCTACAGCCAGGGCGACGAGCTGATCAAGCGCATCTCGGAGCGGCTGCGGGCGAACCTGCCCCAGGGCCTCGACATCGGCCGCATCGGCGCCGGCGAGTTCGCCGTGCTGCTGGCGGACGACGCCGCCGGCGAGCCGATCGACCGGCGGGTGGAAACGCTGATCGAGACGCTGATGAAGCCCTACCAGCTCTCGACCCACCTGCAGTCGGTCAACCTGTCGGTCGGCATCGTGGCGATGCCGATGGACGGCACGGACCCGATCCTGCTCCTGCGCCGCTCCAACCTCGCGCTGCAGCATGCGCGTGCGTCCGGCATCGGCAACTGGGCGGTGTTCGAGCCGCATATGGGCCAGGTCGCCGACCAGCGGCAGTGGATCGAATCCGAGCTGCACGTCGCCTACAAGCGCGGCGATTTCGAGCTGCACTACCAGCCGCAGCACGACCTCTCCACCGGCCGCGTGGTCGGCTACGAGGCGCTGATCCGCTGGCGCCATCCCGAGCGCGGCATGATCCCGCCGATGGAGTTCATCCCGATCGCCGAGGAGACCGGCATGATCGTGCCGATCGGCGAATGGGTGCTGCGGCGCGCCTGCGGCGATGCCCGCCTGCTGCCGGCCGACTGCTTCGTGGCCGTCAACATCTCGCCCGTGCAGTTCATGGCCAAGGATTTCCTGTCGCTGGTGCGCGACGTGATGCGCGACAGCGCGATCGAGCCGCACCGGCTCGAGCTCGAGGTCACCGAGACAGCGATGATGCAGGACCGCGAGCGCGCCGCCGCCATCCTCAAGGAGCTGTCGGAGATGGGCCTGTCGGTCGCCGTCGACGATTTCGGCACCGGCTACTCGAACCTCAGCTATCTGATCGACTTCTCGTTCAAGAAGCTGAAGATCGACCGTTCCTTCGTCAGCCGCATGGAGCAGGATTCGAGCTCCGGCGCGGTGGTGTCGACCATCGTCGGCCTGTCGCGGGCGCTCGGCGTCCACACAATCGCCGAGGGCGTCGAGACCGAAACGCAGGCGACGCTGCTGCGCGCCGCCGGCTGCGAGGTCGTGCAGGGCTTCTTCTTCGGCAAGCCGAAGCCGCTGGTGATCGAGCAGGCGGCGCCCGCCCTGCCCGAGCGCCGCGTCGCCAACCTCAACTGAACGCCGGCGCTGCGGCTCAGCGCACCGCCCACAGCACCTTGTAGCGCGCGTCGCGCACGGTCTCGCCCTGCGCCCTGAAGCCCTGCGCCCCGGAACCCTGAGACAGCGCCCGCTCGTAGGGAAGCTGCCGGTTGGCGACGACGAACAGCCTGCCGCCCGGCTTCAGTGCCGTCCGTGCCGCCGCGATCATGCGCGCGCCGAGCTCCGGCTCGGCGGCGCGGCCCTGGTGGAAGGGCGGGTTCATGACGATCGCGTCGTAGCGCTCCGCCACCGGCTCGGCCGCCAGGTCCTGCCAGTGGAAGCCGACGGGCAGGCCCGCCGCGACGGCATCAGCGAGATTTTCCCGCGCCGCCTCCAGCGCCTCGTAGCCGGCCTCGTAGAGGTCGATCGCGCGGATCGACGGCCGCTCCGCCAGCCTTGCGGCGAGATAGCCCCAGCCGGCGCAGAAATCGGCGATCCGGCCGGCGAGGTCGTCCGGCAGGCTGTCGGCGAGCAGGCGCGAGGCGGGGTCGACCGCGTCGGCCGAGAACATGCCGGGGCCGGTGACGTAGCGGCCCTCGACCGGCGCCGGGCGCGGCGTCAGCGTCGCGGTGGCCGCTTCGGCCTCCGCATCGGCCGGCCGCTCCAGCCAGAAGACGAGGCCGTGATGCTTGGCGGCGGAGCCGGCCACGGGCAGGATCGCCTCGACCCGCCTGCGCAGGCTGGCGATGCCGTCGGTCTTGCCGCCGGCGACGACGACCGTGCCGCCCGACGCCACCCGCCGCAGCGCCTCGGCGATCCGCAGCTCGTTCTCCGCGCGATGGCGCCCGGCGAGCACCAGTGCCGCCGCATGGCCCGCGCCCTCGGCCAGCGGCGTCACCTCCACGCCCGCCTGCCGCAGCGCCAGAAAATCAGGCCGGAACCCCTGCACGGCATGGACCGGCGCGGACCAGTCCGGCGGCAGGCGGAACCCTGCCCGCGCACCGAGGAAGAGCACGCGCGCCGGCTTTTGCGGCGGCGCCAGCATGCCGGTCTCGAAGGGGTGGAGCAGCGTCTTCATTGCGTCGTCGGCCATGGCCGGCTCATAGAGCATTTCCAGCAAAAGTGCGAAGCGGTTTTGCGTCCGGAAATGCGGCTGAAACAAAGAGATAGAGCGGTTCTATCGATTCCGGGAAACCGGAATCGCCCCGGCAGCAATCGCGCCGCATTTCTCCACCGCGCAAGGCGTCCATGCCATGCCAAAGCCGGATTTGACGACTTCGCTGGGGCCCCTGCCAACCGAGACGCGCCATGACCCCAAGCCCCGCCCTCACCCTGCGCCCCGCCGACGCGCGCGACCGCGACGCGATCGCCGACATCTGGCATGCGAGCGCGAGCCTGCCGGGCGTCGGCCCGCCCGTGATGCCGAGCCGCGAGACGCTGCGGCAGCGGGTGGACGCGGAACTGGCGGCCGCATGGGTCGCGACGGTCGCAGTCGCGGCCGGCAGGATCGTCGGTTTCGTTGCCATCAAGCCCGGCGAAGCCGTGCTTGCCGAGATTTTCGTCGCCCCCGACGCGATCGGAGGCGGCGCTGGGCGTGCGCTGCTCGATCATGCCAAGGCGGCGATGCCGCAAGGGTTCACGCTTTTCACGCGCTCGGGGAATGCGAGAGCCCGCGCGTTCTACGAGAGGGCGGGGCTCGTCGCCTTCCGCGACGACCTGCATCCGCGAAGCGGCGATCCCATCGTCTACTATCGCTGGGACCCACGCCGGAGCTAGGGCCCAAGAAAAAGGGCGCGGCTTGCGGCCGCGCCCTTCATCAAACCCATGCCGAGAGGATCAGGCCTCGGCCTCTTCCGCGTCTTCCCTGCGCTTCTCGCGGACGATCTCCTTGCCGGTCGCCTGGTCGACGACCTTCATGGACAGCCGCACCTTGCCGCGCTCGTCGAAGCCCATCAGCTTGACCCACACCTTGTCGCCTTCCTTGACGACGTCGGTGGTCTTCTGGACGCGCTCCGGCGCGAGCTGCGAGATGTGGACGAGGCCGTCCTTGGGGCCGAAGAAGTTGACGAAGGCGCCGAAGTCGGCGGTCTTGACGACCGTGCCCTCGTAGATCTCGCCGACTTCCGGCTCGGCCACGATGGTGTGGATCCACTTCTTCGCCGCCTCGATCTCCTTGGCGTTCGACGAAGCGATCTTCACCGTGCCGTCGTCCTCGATGTTGATCTTGGCGCCGGTCTTCTCGACGATCTCGCGGATCACCTTGCCGCCGGTGCCGATCACGTCGCGGATCTTGTCGGTCGGGATGTTCATGACCTCGATGCGCGGCGCGAACTCGCCGAGCTCGTGGCGGCTCTCGGCGATGGCCTTGCCCATCTCGCCGAGGATGTGGACGCGGCCGCCCTTGGCCTGGTCCAGCGCCACCCTCATGATCTCCTCGGTGATGCCGGCGATCTTGATGTCCATCTGCAGCGAGGTGACGCCGTCATGGGTGCCGGCCACCTTGAAGTCCATGTCGCCGAGATG
>JAFKJY010000079.1 GCA_017305835.1 Hyphomicrobiales bacterium | reverse complement strand
GAGGCGATCGCGCTCGCCACCGCCAACAACGCGGACGGCAACCTCGCGCCCGGCGTCGACGAGGCCGATGAGGCTGACGTCGCCGCGACCGCCGGAAAGTCGGAGGAGCGGCTGGAAGTCGCGCCCGAGCCCGACGGCGTCGGCGCGGCAGAGGATCTCGCCACCGTGCAGCCGCGCAAGGTTCGCACCATGGTCGTGCGGCCCGACGGCACGCTGGTGCCGCGCGAGGAACCGGTCGCCGCGCCCGCACCTGCGACCCAGCAGGTGGCCGCGGCCCAGACGCCCGAGCCGGCCGCTTCCGTCGCCGTGCCCGCCGCGCAGGCGATCCGCGAGGTCGCGATGACGCCACCGCAGAAGCCCGTCGCCGAGGCGGCGGCCCCGGCCGCCGTGCAGACGCAGCCGATCGTGCAGCCCAAGCCGGCCGCGGCCGAGCGGACCGTCACCGTGCCCGAGCGCGGCCCGGTCGTGCCGCAGCGGCCGACCGAGGCGCCCGCCGCGAGCGCCGCTCCGCAGCAGCAGCAGCAGGTCGCGCAGGCCGCGGCGCCCGCCCGCGCCCAGCCGGCCCGCCCGGAGCCCACCGCCCCGCAGGGCGCCAGCGACTGGTCGATGCAGATCGCCTCGCAGCCGACCGCGGAAGCCGCGCAGTCGACCTACCAGGACCTCGCCCGCCGCTACGGCAGCGTGCTCGGCGGCCGCGGCGTCAACATCGTCAAGGCCGAGATCGCCGGCAAGGGCACCTACTACCGGGTGCGCGTGCCGTCGGCGACCCGCGACGAGGCGATCGCGCTGTGCGAGAAGTACAAGGCGGCCGGCGGAAGCTGCTTCGTCTCGAAGTAGCGCCCCCGACCCCCGCAGATCCGAGGCCGCCGCGGCATTCCCGCGGCGGCCTTTCCGTTTTGAGGCGGCGGATTCCCTTGGCTGCCGGCCCGTTCTAGTCTTGCCTGCATGAGCGAATCAAAAGCGATCATCCTGGGCGCGGCCGGAACCGAGCTGAACGCCGACGAAAGGGCCTTCTTCCGCGCCGAGCGGCCGTGGGGCTTCATCCTCTTCGCGCGCAACATCGCGGAGGCGGGGCAGGTGCGGGCGCTGATCGCGGCGATGCGCGACTGCGTCGGGCGGCCGCACGCCCCGGTCTTCGTCGATCAGGAGGGCGGCCGCGTTCAGCGGCTGAGGCCGCCGCTTGCGCCAAGCTATCCGCCGGCGGCCGAAATCGGCGCGCTGTGGCGGCGCGACCGCGAGGCCGGCCTGCGCGCGGCCTGGCTGATGTCGCGGCTGCACGCCTTCGATCTTTCCCGGCTGGGCTTCAACGCCGACTGCCTGCCGGTCCTCGACGTGCCTGTCGAGGGTGCGCACGACGTGATCGGCAACCGAGCCTACGGGCGCGAGCCGGCCATGGTGGCCGCACTCGGCCGGGCGGCGGCGGAAGGGCTGCTGGCCGGCGGCGTGCTGCCGGTCGTCAAGCATATTCCCGGCCACGGCAGGGCAGGCGCCGACAGCCATCTCGCGCTGCCGCGCGTGGACGCGCCGCTGGAGGAGCTGCGCCGCCATGATTTCGTGCCGTTCAAGGCGTTGAGCGACATGCCGATGGCGATGAGCGCCCATGTCGTCTACGCGGCGATCGATTCGGCCGCGCCCGCGACCACCTCCCGCAAGGTGATCGGCGAGATCGTCCGCGGCGAGATCGGCTTCGACGGGCTGCTGATGAGCGACGACGTCTCGATGAAGGCACTTTCTGGGGATTTCGCCGCGCGGACCGATGCAATCGTCGCGGCCGGATGCGATGTCGTGCTTCACTGCAACGGCGTGATGGACGAGGCGCGCGCCGTGGCCTCCCGCGCGCCGGTTCTGGCGGGCAGGGCGCATGCGCGGGCGAACGCCGCGCTGGCGCGGATCGCGCCGCCGGACGCGACGCCGGAAGAGGCGGCGCGTGCGGAGTTCGAGGAACTGATGGGCGGCCCGCTCGTTGCGGCCGCGAAGGAAAGGCAGCGGATTGGCTGACGCAGCCGAAAAGAAGCAGGCCCAGCCCACGCCGATGGACCGGCTGTGGGCCGACGAGGACCGCGCCACGGGCGAGCCGCAGCTCGTCGTCGACGTGGCCGGCTTCGAGGGCCCGCTCGACCTGCTGCTGCACCTGGCGCGCGGCCAGAAGGTCGACCTCGCGCGCATCTCGATCCTGGCGCTGGTCGAGCAGTACATCGCCTTCGTCGAGCATGCGCGGGCGCTGCGGCTGGAGCTCGCCGCCGACTATCTCGTCATGGCCGCCTGGCTCGCCTACCTGAAGTCCAAGCTGCTGATCCCCAAGCAGCAGGACGAGCAGGGCGAGACCGGCGAGGAGATGGCGGCCGTGCTGCAGTTCCGACTGAAGCGGCTGGAGGCGATGCGCGACGCGGCCGCGCGGCTGGTCAACCGCAACCGGCTCGGCCGCGACGTCTTCGCGCGCGGCCTGCCGGAGCTGGTCATCGTCGACCGGCGCAACGAATATTCGGGCTCGCTCTACGACCTGCTGACCGCCTATGCGGCGCTGCGCCAGCGGCAGGCGATCACCAATGTGCGCATCGCCAAGCGCGGCGTGTGGTCGCTCAAGGAGGCGCGCGCGATCCTGACGCGCATGATCGGCAGCTTCGCCGACTGGACGGCGCTCGACCAGTTCCTGCTGAAATACATGACGTTCCCGGAGGAGCGGGCGACGGCGGTGGCCAGCTCCTTCGCCGCGACGCTGGAACTCGTGCGCGAGGGCTATCTGGAGGTGCGCCAGCAGGAGCCGTTCGCGCCGCTCTATATGCGCAATCCCGGCAAGAAGCCGCTACCGGCCGAGGTGGAATGATGACTGAAGGCGCCAACGCGGCGGCGATGCCGTTCATGAACGACGAGGACGGATTCGAGCAGGGCGCCGACAACCCGGCGGCGCGGCTGCAGCTCTCGGAAGCCGTGCGCATGGCCGAGGCGATCGTCTTCGCCTCCGCCGAGCCGGTGACGGAAAAGCAGCTCGCCGAGCGCCTGCCGGACGGCGTCAACGTCGCCGCCGTGATGGCCGAGTTGCGGCAGGTCTACGAGAAGCGCGGCGTCAACCTCGTCAAGGCGGGCGACGCGTGGGCCTTCCGCACCGCCGGCGACCTCGCCTTCCTGATGAGCCGCGAGACGGTGCAGCAGAAGAAGCTGTCGCGGCCGGCGCTGGAGGTGCTGGCGATCATCGCCTACCACCAGCCGGTGACGCGCGCCGAGATCGAGGAGATCCGCGGCGTCGAGACCTCCAAGGGCACGCTCGACACGCTGATGGAGACGGGCTGGGTCAGGATGCGCGGCCGCCGCCGCTCGCCGGGCCGGCCCGTGACCTACGGCACGACCGATACGTTCCTCGACCACTTCGGCCTCGAGGAGCTGCGCGACCTGCCCGGCATGGAGGAGCTGAAGGGCGCGGGGCTGCTGTCGTCGCGCATGCCGTCGAACTTCTCGATGCCGCAGCCGCCGGCCGATCCCGGCCTGCTCGCCGACGACGAGGACCCGCTGACCGACATCGACCTGGAAGAGCTCGGCCTGCTGACGCCCCGCGTCGAGGACGATTGACGCCGGGGCAGGCTGCGCGCCGGCAAAGCCCTTGGAATGTCATGCGAAATCGCCGCCCGGCCGGGTGTTCCCGAGCCTCGCCTGCCGATAATGCTGGCGAAATCGGCGCGAGGATGCTATCGCGCCGCTTCCTGGGGAGGATCGAGCTGCCGGCGCATGCGCTGCCGGGCTCCGTGCCGCTCCGGGCAAGGGCCGGGTGCGGCGCTTTGTCCACGGGCAGGCGCGACATTTGGCTCACAATCGGCCGCGCTGACGTGCTTGTGTTTGAAAGGCAGGGCGAAAGCGCATAAATCTGCTACGGACGAACCCAAATAGAGAGAGCGTACAATGGGTAGCTTTTCCATCTGGCACTGGCTGATCGTGCTGGTCGTCGTGCTGCTCCTTTTCGGCCGCGGCAAGATTCCGGAGCTGATGGGCGACATGGCCAAGGGCATCAAGAGCTTCAAGAAGGGCATGTCCGAGGAGGACGAGGCCGCCGCCGCTGCCGCCAAGACGGTGGAGCATCGCGCGGACGAGCCGGTCAAGGCGCCGAAGCAGAAGGCGAGCGAGTCCTGATCAGGGCGGGCGTTACGCGTCCACCCCGGATTTTGCGGAAGGCCTGAGCCATGTTCGAAGTCGGCTGGACCGAGATGCTGGTGATCGCGATCGTGATGATCGTGGTCGTCGGACCCAAGGATTTGCCGCGCATGCTGCGCACGTTCGGCAAGGCCACCTCCAAGATGCGCTCGATGGCCGGCGAATTCCGCAAGCAGTTCGACGAGGCGCTCAAGGAAGCCGAGCTGGAGGACGTCAAGACGCTCGCCAGCGACATGCGCAAGCTCAACCCGGCCGCCGACATCCGCAAGGCGCTCAACCCGATGGAGAAGGCGGCGGCCGACCTCAAGGCCGGCGTCGACGCGGCGATGAAGCCGACCGCCAAGCCGGATGAATCGGCCACGCCGGCCGCCGCGACGCCGGTGCCGGCCGAGCCGCTGAAGGCGGGACCGGACGCGATGCCGGGCGAGACGGCGGCGGCTGTTGCCGCCACGGCGCCGGCCACCAACGGCGCGGCTGCGCCCAAGGCCGCGAAGCCGGCTGCGGCGAAGGCAACCGCAGCGCCGAAGACGGCCAAGCCGGCCGCTGCGGCGCCCAAGACTGCCGCTGCCGCCAAGCCCGCTCCGGCGCGCAAGGCCACGGCCGCCGCGGCCAAGCCGGCGAAGGCCGCATCCGCGAAGACCTCGAAGACGGGCGGCAAGGCGTGAGCAACGAAGAAGACGAGATCGAGAAGTCCTCGGCGCCGCTGATCGAGCACCTGATCGAGCTGCGCAAGCGGCTGATGTGGTCGCTCGGCGGCTTCGCGGTGGCGTTCCTCGTCTGCTTCTTCTTCGCCAAGCACCTGTTCCTGCTGCTCGTCATCCCGTTCCAGTGGGCGACGAAATGGGCCGGGCTCGACCCCAACAAGGTCGACCTGATCTATACCGCGCCGCAGGAATTCTTCTTCACCCAGATCAAGATCGCCGCCTTCGGCGGCATGGTGATCGCGTTCCCGCTGATCGCCGCGCAGATCTACAAATTCGTCGCGCCGGGGCTGTACCGCAACGAGCGCGCCGCGTTCCGGCCCTTCCTCATCGCCTCGCCGATCCTGTTCCTGCTCGGCGGCGCGATGGTCTACTTCTTCTTCACCCCGATGGTGATGTGGTTCTTCCTGTCGATGCAGCAGGTCGGGCCCGGCAACGAGATCCAGATCTCGCTCTTGCCGCGCGTCTCCGAATATCTCGGGCTGATCATGACGCTGATCTTCTCCTTCGGGCTGGTGTTCCAGCTCCCGGTGGTGACGTCGCTGATGACCCGGGTGGGGATGATCACGGCCGAGGGGCTGGCGAGCAAGCGCAAATACGCGATCGTGATCGCCTTCGTGGCCGCCGCGATCCTGACGCCGCCCGACCCGATCAGCCAGATCGGCCTCGCCGCGCCCACGCTGGTGCTCTACGAGGTGTCGATCTGGCTCGCCCGCCGCATCGAGCGGCAGAGGCTGGCGCTGGAGGCCAAGAAGGCCGCCGAAGACGGCGAGGCGCCGTCGACCGGCGAAGGCGCGGCGGCCGAATAGCCGCCGGCAGCGCCGCTGCGGACGCATTCTCCGCCGATTTCGAGCCATTCCCGTCTTGCACGCTGCGGCGTCGCGGTTTACCCCGCCTCAGCGGCTCGCCTGCGCGAGGCGCGGGGGCATTCCCCAGGGAAAAATCTCGGATACGCCATGCTCGACATCAGATGGATTCGTGAAAACCCGCAGGCGCTGACGCGCGCGCTGGAGGCGCGGGGCAACGCGCCGGAGGCCGCGCGCGCGACGGTCGACGAACTCGTGGCGAAGGACGAGGCGCGGCGCTCGCATCTGTCGCAGCTCCAGGATGCGCAGGCGCGCCAGAACGCCGCCTCCAAGGAGATCGGCAAGGCGATGGCGCAGAAGGACGCCGCGCTCGCCGAGAAGATCAAGGCGGAGGTGGCCGAGCTCAAGGGCTTCGTCCAGCAGGGCGAGGCGCGCGCGCGCGAGCTCGACAAGGCGCTGAACGACGCGCTGGCCGTCATCCCCAACGTGCCGCTCGACGACGTGCCGGTGGGCCGCGACGAGCACGACAATGTCGAGGTGCGCCGCGTCGGCGAGCCGAAGCGGACGAACGCCGCGAAGGAGCATTTCGAGATCGGCGAGGCGCTCGGCCTGATGGATTTCGAGCGGGCGGCGAAGCTCTCGGGCAGCCGTTTCACGGTGCTGACCGGCCAGCTCGCGCGGCTGGAGCGCGCGCTCGGCCAGTTCATGCTCGACCTGCACACGGGCGAGCACGGCTATACCGAGGTGCAGGTGCCGCTGCTGGTGCGCGACGAGGTGCTGTTCGGCACCAACCAGCTTCCGAAGTTCGAGGAGGACCTGTTCTTCGTCAGGCATGGCGACGGGCGGCTGGGCCTGATCCCGACCGCCGAGGTGCCGCTGACCAACCTCGCGCGCGAGCAGATCGTGGCGGCCGAGAAGCTGCCGCTGCGGCTCACCGCGCTGTCGCCCTGCTTCCGCTCGGAGGCGGGCTCGGCCGGCCGCGACACGCGCGGCATGCTGCGCCAGCACCAGTTCTACAAGGTCGAGCTGGTGTCGATCACCGACCAGGAGAGCTCGGTCGCCGAGCACGAGCGGATGACGGCCTGCGCCGAGGAAGTGCTGAAGCGGCTGGAGCTGCCGTTCCGCACCGTTGTGCTGTGCACCGGCGACATGGGTTTCGGCGCGCGCAAGACCTACGACATCGAGGTCTGGCTGCCGGGCCAGAACGCCTATCGCGAGATATCGTCCTGCTCGGTCTGCGGCGACTTCCAGGCGCGCCGCATGGATGCGCGCTACCGCGTCGAGGGCGAGAAGCAGACGCGCTTCGTCCACACGCTCAACGGCTCGGGCGTGGCGGTCGGCCGCGCGCTGATCGCGGTCATGGAAAACTACCAGAACGAGGACGGTTCCGTCACGATTCCGCAAGCCTTGCGGCCCTATATGGGCGGCCTCGACAAGATTGGAGCCTAGACGACGTGCGCATTCTCCTGACCAATGACGACGGCATCCATGCCGAGGGCCTGGCCGTGCTGGAGCGCATCGCGCGCGCGCTGTCCGAGGACGTCTGGGTGGTGGCGCCGGAGACCGACCAGTCGGGGCTGGCCCATTCGCTGTCGCTGTCGGAGCCGCTCAGGTTGCGCCGGATCGGCGAGAAGCGCTTCGCGCTGCGCGGCACGCCTACCGACTGCGTCATCATGGGCGTGCGCAAGATCCTGCCGGAGCCGCCGGACCTCGTCCTGTCGGGCGTCAATTCGGGCGCCAACGTCGCCGACGACGTGACCTATTCGGGCACCGTCGCCGGCGCGATGGAGGGCACGATGCTCGGCATCCGCTCGATCGCGCTGTCGCAGGCCTACAACGTCATCGACGAGGGCAGGGTGGTGCCCTGGGAAGTGGCGGAGGCGCACGGGCCCGAGCTGGTCGACCGGCTGGTCGGGCTCGAACTGCCGCGCGGCGTGCTGCTCAACGTCAATTTCCCGCGCTGCCTGCCCGAAGAGGTCAAGGGCGTCGCCGTCGCCAGCCAGGGCAGGCTCGCCCACAAGCTGTGGGTCGACGAGCGCAAGGACGGGCGCGGCTTCCCCTATTTCTGGCTGGCCTTCGGCCGCGAGCCGCCGGAGGAGGTGCCGGGCAGCGACATCTCCGCCGTGCGCGACAACCGCATCGCGGTGACGCCGCTGCATCTCGACCTGACCGCGCACGAGTTCAGGCAGCAACTGGCGCGGACGCTGGGATGACGGGCGCCGTGGCCGACCGGGAGGCGTTCGCGGCGGTGCTGCTGCGCCTGCGCGCGGCCGGGGTGAACGACGCGACGCTGTTTTCGGCCATCGAGGCGACGCCGCGGCGCGGCTTCGTGCCGGTCCAGTGGCAGGACGGGATGTGGCTCGACCGCATGTTGCCGATCGCCTGCGGCGAGGCGATCGAGGGCATCGACATGCAGGCGAAGGTGATCGCCGCGCTGGCTCTGCAGCCCGGCCACCGCGTGCTTGAGATCGGCACCGGCACCGGCTTCACCACGGCGCTGCTGGCGCGGCTCTCGGGCCGCGTGCTCTCCCTCGACCGCTACCGCACGCTGTGCACGGAAGCCGAGCAGCGGCTTGCCGCGCTCGGCATCGCCAACGCGATCATCCGCCAGGCCGACGGCTCGGCGGGGGCTGCCGCCGACGGGCCGTTCGACCGCATCGTCGCGTGGGCGGCCTTCGACGGGCTGCCGCGCAGCTTCGTCGAGCAGCTCGCCAGCGGCGGCGTGATGATCGCGCCGGTCGGCCCGGCCGAGGGCGTGCAGACGCTGGCAAAGCTCACCAAGCTCGGCAGCCGCTTCGAGCGCGAGGACATCGGCGAGGTGCGGCTGCAGCCGCTCGCCAGGGGCGTCGCCGCCACGCTGTAGGCCTCATCCGCTCCGATTCGAGCGAATTTGCCTCGAATTCGAGCAACTTAACGCTCCGGTAAGATTAACGCGCTCTAATGACGCCTGTGTTCGTAGTGGGTGCGGGTAGAGTCATGCGAGTTCCGGTTTTGACGCAGCACGCGCGTTTCCTGGCTCGAAGCGGCGCGGTTCTGGCGATCGCGGGGGCAGCCGCCGGATGCAGTTCCGGCACGATGCGCTTCCAGGACGCGATCTATCCCAATTCGGCCTCGACGGCCCAGCCTGCGCAGTACCAGGTGGCGCAGCAGGGCTACGGCCAGCCGCAGCCCTACACGCCGCCGCAGGGGGCGGGGGTGGATTCCACCTATACCGGCTCGATCAACCGGCAGGCGGTGCAGCCGGCCGGGCTTTCGCGCCGCCCCGGCGCGCCGGTCCCGTCGGCCGATGTCGGCCAGGCCTTCCCGCAGGCGAGCGCCCAGCCGCTGCCGCCGGCGGCAGCGCCGCGCCAGCCTTTCCCGACCGTCACGGCCTCCGGCAACACGGTGACGCGGCAGCCCGCGCCGGCGCTCGGCGCGCCGAAGGGCCTCGACAGCACCGTCACCGGCTCAGTCGCCCCGGCGCGGCCGGCGGCGCCGGCCCCGCAGCAGACCGCGAGCGGCTGGAGCAGCACCAACGGGACGCTGGTCGAGGCACGCGCCGGCGACACCGTCGCCTCGCTGTCGCGCCGCTACGGCGTACCGGCCGACGCGCTCGGCAAGGCCAACGGGCTGAGGGCGGACGCCAAGCTCGCGGCCGGCCAGCGCGTCGTCGTGCCGACCCATGTCTTTGGCGCCGCGGCGGCCCAGCCGGCGAACCCGGTCAACACCGCTGCCGGCGAGCAGAACCTTCCGGTGCCCGCCAAGGCGCCGCAGCAGCACGTCGCCGTGCTGCCGCAGGGCCAGCGGCTCGACGGCAAGGCGGCTCCAGCCGCACCGAAGCCCGCGCAGGCGAACGCCAATGCGGCCGCGACGGCCGGCGCCGTCTACACGGTGCAGTCCGGCGACACGCTGTCGTCGATCGCCCGCAAGCTCGGCACCTCGACGGCCGCCATCCGGCAGGCCAACGGCCTCGACAACGCGCTGATCCGCGTCGGCCAGAAGCTGGTCGTGCCGGGCGCCAAGGCGAATGCGCAGGTGGTGGCGAGTGCGGCGGCGCCCAAGGGCGTCGACCCGATCGTCACCGGCTCCAGCCATGCCGACGCCAAGCCGGTCAACCCTGTCGCCGGCTACACGCCCCCGCGCAAGGACGACAAGGGCATCGAGCAGGCGATCGAGCAGCAGGCCTCGGCGCCCGACGCGTCCGGCATCGGCCGCATGCGCTGGCCGGTGCGCGGGCGGGTGATCACCGGCTTCGGCGGCGCCAGCGGCGACAAGAAGAATGACGGCATCGACATCGCGGTGCCGGAGGGCACGCCGATCAAGGCGGCCGAGAACGGCGTCGTCATCTATGCCGGCGACGGGCTGAAGGATTTCGGCAAGACGGTGCTGGTGCGCCACGAGAACGGGCTGGTGACCGTCTACGGCCACGCCAGCAACATCGAGGTCTCGCGCGGCGACACCGTGCGGCGCGGCCAGGAGATCGCGCGCTCGGGTCTGAGCGGCAATGCCGACACGCCCAAGCTGCACTTCGAGGTGCGCAAGAACTCGACGCCCGTCGATCCGGTCAAGTTTCTCGAATAGGCCGTCCGAAAAGAGCCAGCGGACCTCCAGTCCGAGACAAGCTCCCGCCCGCAAGGGCGGGTTTTTTCTTTGACGGCCGGGGGATGCGGCTCAGGTGCCGAGTGGCTGGCCGAGGCGGCCGGCGAGGTCCTGTACGAACTGCCAGGCGACGCGGCCCGAGCGGCTGCCGCGCGTTGTCGCCCATTCGAGCGCTTCGGCGCGCAGCGTGTCGGCGTCGATCTTCAGGCCGAAATGGCGGACATAGCCGTCGACCATCTCCAGATATTCGTCCTGCGAACATTTGTGGAAGCCGAGCCAGAGGCCGAAGCGGTCCGACAGCGACACCTTCTCCTCGACCGCCTCCGACGGGTTGATGGCGGTCGAGCGCTCGTTGTCGATCATGTCGCGCGGCAGCAGATGGCGGCGGTTCGACGTCGCATAGAAGATGACGTTGGTCGGGCGGCCCTCGACGCCGCCCTCGAGCGCGGCCTTCAGCGACTTGTAGGAGGTGTCGTCGTGGTCGAAGGACAGGTCGTCGCAGAACAGCACGAAGCGGTGCGACGAGGCTTTCAGCACCGTCATCAGGGCGGGCAGGGAATCGATGTCCTCGCGATGGATCTCGATCAGCTTCAGCGGCGGCGAGGCGGGATTCTCGGCGTTGACGGTGGCGTGCGATGCCTTGACGAGCGAGGACTTGCCCATGCCGCGCGCGCCCCACAGGAGCACGTTGTTGGCCGGCAGGCCCTGCGCGAAGCGGCGCGTGTTGTCGACGAGGATGTCGCGGACGTGGTCGACGCCGCGGATGAGCGACAGGTCGACGCGGTTCACCCGGTGCACCGGCTCCAGCACCCTCGCGGCCGGGTCCCAGACGAAGCAGTCGGCGGCGTCGAGGTCGATCGGCGGGGCCGGTTGCGGCCCCAGCCTTTCGAGCGCGGCGATCAGCCGGTCGAGCTTGCCGTTCAATGTTGCGAGTGCGTCGTCGGTCATGCGTCCGGTCCGGTTCGGGAAATGGGCTGGGTGGCCGCGGCTTTAGCACGCACATCCGGGCCCGAAAAGCTTTCCCCACGGGCTGCGGGTTCGGTTGCATTGCCGGCGCGAACAACTATATTCGCGCCGAATTTCGGCTGCCCGCGCGGCTGGCCCCTTTTCTCTTTCCAGGAGTCCCATAAATGTTCGTGACCCCGGCATTCGCGCAGTCGGCCGTAGGCGGCGCCCCCGACATGCTCGTCTCCGTCCTGCCCTTCGTGCTGATCTTCGTGATCATGTACTTCCTGATCATCCGGCCGCAGCGCACGCAGCAGAAGAAGCGGGCCGAGATGCTGTCGGCGGTGCGGCGCGGCGACACGGTGGTCACCGGCGGCGGCCTGATCGGCAAGGTGACCAAGGTGGTCGACGACAACGAGGTCGAGATCGACCTCGGCGGCGGGCTGAAGGTGACGGCGCTGCGCGCCACGCTCGCCGACGTGCGCGTCAAGGGCGAGCCGGTGGCCAACCAGAACGCCAAGAAATAACCGTATTCCGGACCGACTCCGCACGGTTCGCAAAGTCCGAGGCCACATGCTCTATTTCTCGCGCTGGAAGTCGATCTCGATCTGGCTGATCGTGTTGATCGGCGTGCTGTTCGCGGTGCCGAACCTGATGTCGGAATCGGTCCGCAACAGCCTGCCCGACTGGCTGCCGAAGCGTCCGATGACGCTCGGCCTCGACCTGCAGGGCGGCTCGCACATCCTGCTCCAGGTCGACCGGCAGGGCATCGTGGCCGAACGGCTCGAGGTCGTGCGCGACGAGATCCGCAGCAAGCTGCGCGACGCGCGCATCGGCTATACCGGCCTTTCCGGCACCGGCAATTCGGTGCAGGTGCGCATCCGCGAGGACGGCGAGCGCGATGCCGCGCGCAAGGCGCTCGACGACCTGACGCGGCCGGTCTCGTCCGGCCTGTTCGGCGCCGGCACGATCACCGAGGCGACGTTCTCGGAACCCGAGCCCGGCCTGTTCCGCTACACGCTGACCGACGAGGGCATCAACTACCGCGTCAGCTCGGCCGTGGCGCAGTCGATCGAGGTGGTGTCGCGGCGCGTCAACGAGCTCGGCACGACCGAGCCGATCATCCAGCGGCAGGGCAACGACCGCATCCTCGTGCAGGTGCCCGGCCTGCAGGACCCGCAGCGGCTCAAGGACATCCTCGGCAAGACGGCCAAGCTGACCTTCCAGATGGTCGACCAGTCGATGCCGGTGCAGGAGGCGATCCAGAACCGGCCGCCGGCCGGCTCGACGGTGATGTACAGCAACGACGAACCGCCGGTGCCCTACATCATCGAGAACCGCGTCATCGTCTCGGGCGAGAACCTGACCGACGCTCAGGCGGCGTTCGATTCGCGCACCAACGAGCCGGTCGTCTCGTTCCGCTTCGACAATCAGGGCGCGACGCGCTTCGGCCAGGCCACGCAGCAGAATGTCGGGCGGCTGTTCGCCATCATCCTCGACAACAAGGTGATCTCGGCGCCGCAGATCCGCGAGCCGATCCTCGGCGGCTCGGGCCAGATCTCCGGCAATTTCACCGCGCAGAGCGCCAACGACCTCGCGGTGCTGCTGCGCGCCGGCGCGCTGCCGGCCGACCTGACGATCGTCGAGGAACGCACGGTCGGTCCCGGCCTCGGGCAGGATTCCATCGACGCCGGCAAGATGGCGGCCATCGTCGGCACCATCCTCGTCGCGGTGTTCATGGTGGCGGCCTACGGCCTGCTCGGCTGGATCGCCAATATCGCGCTCGCCGCCAACGTCATCCTGCTCATCGCCATCCTGTCGGCGCTCGGCGCGACGCTGACGCTGCCGGGCATCGCCGGCATCGTGCTGACGGTCGGCATGGCGGTCGATTCCAACGTGCTGATCTACGAGCGCATGCGCGAGGAGCGACGAGCCGGGCGATCCATGGTGCAGACGCTGGACCTCGGCTTCCAGCGCGCGCTGGCGACGATCGTCGATTCCAACACGACGACGCTGATCGCGGCGGCCGTGCTGTTCTTCCTCGGCTCCGGTCCCGTGAAGGGCTTTGCCGTCACGCTGGCGCTCGGCATCATCACGACGCTGTTCACGGCCTACACGCTGACGCGCCTGCTGGTGGCGCTGTGGTTCCGGCTGCGCCGCCCGAAGGAACTGCCCAAGGGCTATTTCCGGCTGGTGCCGGAGGTGACCCGCATCCCCTTCATGCGGGTGCGTATCCAGGTCTTCTTCGTGTCGATGTTCCTGTGCGCGGCCTCCCTTGCCGGCATGATCTTCGTCGGCCCGAACCTGGGCATCGACTTCACCGGCGGCACGCTGATGGAGCTGCGTGCCAAGACGGGCTCGGCCGACACCGGCGACATCCGCAACCGGCTGATCGGCGCGGGGATCACCGAGGTCCAGGTGCAGGGCTTCGGCAACGAGACCGACGCGATGGTCCGCATCGGCATCGAGAAGGGCGCGACGGAGGCCGAGGGCAATACCGTCGTCACCAAGGCGCAGAGCGCGCTGTCGAGCGACTACGACATCCGCCGCACCGAGGTGGTCGGCCCCACCGTGTCCGGCGAGCTGGTCTGGACCGCGGTGCTGGGCGTCGTCGCGGCGGTCGGCGCGATCCTCATCTACATCTGGGTCCGGTTCGAGTGGCAGTTCGCCATCGGCTCGACCGTGGCGACCATCAACGACGTCCTGCTGACGCTCGGATTCCTCGTCGTCACGCAACTGGAGTTCGACCTGTCGACGGTGGCGGCACTGCTGACCATCGTCGGCTTCTCGCTCAACGACACGGTCGTCATCTATGACCGCGTCCGCGAAAACCTCCGACGATTCAAGAAGATGCCGCTCGGGCAACTGCTCGATCTGTCGGACAACGAGATGCTGGCGCGCACGACGATGACGTCGGTGACGACGTTCCTCGCGCTGCTGGCGCTCTACCTGCTCGGCGGCGAGGTGATCCGCTCCTTCGTGGCCTCGATGCTGTTCGGCGTCGCGATCGGCACGCTGTCGTCGATCTTCATCGCCGCGCCGATCCTGATCTTCTTCCACCTGCGCCCGGTCGCCTACAAGGCGGGCTCCGAGGAGGCGCAGGAGGCGGCCGACGAGCTCAAGGCGGGGCGGCAACTGCCAGCGAAGTGATGCGGCCGGGGCTGAACATCCGCCAGGCGCATTTTCCCGGCCGCGCCCCGATCGACGCCTACGGCAATGGCGGCTTCCGCTTCGCCGACATGTCGCATCGCGGCTCGCTGCTGTGCCTGCCGTCCGGCATCCATGGCTGGGAGCCGGCCGACCCTGCCGCGATCGCCGCGCAAGACCTGTCGCAGGTGCTCGTGGAGGCGGAAGGGATCGAGATCCTGCTCGTCGGCACCGGATCCGAGATCAAAAGGCTGTCGCCGGCGCTGCGCGCGGCGCTGCGGGAGGCCGGCATCTCGGCCGACCCGATGTCGACCGGAGCCGCGGTGCGCACGTACAACGTGCTGCTCGCGGAAGACCGCGCCGTCGCCGCCGCGCTGGTCGCCGTCGACTGACATGGACGACCTCTCCGACCTGCTGCGCAAGGCGGACCGCGACCGCTATCTGGCGAGCCTCTACGCGCCGGAGGACAGGCGCCGCGACCTGACTGCGCTCTACGCCTTCAACGCCGAGATCGCCGCCGTGCGCGAGCGGGCGCGCGAGCCGCTGCCGGGCGAGGTCCGCCTGCGCTGGTGGCTCGACGCGCTCGCGGCACCCGCCGGGCAGGCGACCGGCAACCCGGTCGCCGACGCGCTGCGCGCGGGGATCGCGCGGCACGGCCTGCCGATGCGGCCGTTCGAGGACATGGTGGAGGCGCGGATGTTCGACCTCTACGACGACCCGATGCCCGACCGCGCGACGCTCGAAGGCTATTGCGGCGAGACGGCCTCGGCGCTGATCCAGCTCTCCGCCCTGATCCTCGATCCGGCGGCGGCCGCGGACGCGGCGTCAGCCGCCGGGCACGCCGGCTGCGCGCAGGCGATCGCCGGCCTGCTGCGGCTCTTACCGCTGCACCGCAGCCGCGGCCAGTGCTACGTGCCGGCCGAGCTGCTGGCGGCGGCGGGCACGAGCCGCGACGCGTTCGTCTCGCCGCAGCCCGACGAGGCCGGCGTTCGGGCGATTTCCGCGATGATCGCGCTCGCGCGCGACCATCTCGCCCGCTTCGAGGGGTCGGCGCGCGACCTGCCGAAATCGCTGCGGCCGGCCTTCCTGCCGGTGGTTCCGACGGCGGCCTATCTCGGGGCGGTGGAGAAGCTGGGCGAACGGGCGCTGACGCAGGTCGCGACGATTTCGGAGCTGCGCCGCAACCTGATCCTGCTCAACCGCGCAATGCGCGGCTGGTAGCTATTCGGCCGCCTCGCGCAGCGTAAGCCCGAGCCAGGCGCGGCAGTCGGCGAGTGCGCGGGACGTGGTCGCCTTCTTCTTGGCGAGCGCCTTGTCCTTGCCGCGGAAACGGCCCTCGAAGCCGTCGGGCTTGAGCTTGGTGCCCGGCTCCAGCGGCGGGAACAGGCCGAAATTGACGTTCATCGGCTGGAACGAACGCTTGCCCGGCTCGTCGTCGGAGACGATGTGGCCGCCGGTGATGTGGCCGAGCAGCGCGCCGAAGGCGGTGGTGGCCGGCGGCGGGGAGGGCTGGCGGCCGAGGCGCTCGGCGGCGGCGAAGCGGCCGGCGAGCAGCCCGATCGCCGCGCTCTCGACATAGCCCTCGCAGCCGGTGATCTGACCGGCGAAGCGCAGGCCGGGCCGGCTTTTGAGCTGGAGCGTGCGGTCGAGCAGGACGGGCGAGTTGATGTAGGTGTTGCGGTGGAGGCCGCCGAGGCGGGCGAACTCGGCGTTCGCGAGGCCCGGAATCATGCGGAAGATACGGACCTGCTCGGCATGCTTCAGCTTCGTCTGGAAGCCGACCATGTTGTAGAGCGTGCCGAGCGCGTTGTCCTGCCGGAGCTGGACGACGGCGTAGGGCTTGACCGTGGGGTTGTGGGCATTGGTGAGGCCGATCGGCTTCATCGGCCCGTGCCGCAGCGTCTCGACGCCGCGCTCGGCCATCACCTCGATGGGCAGGCAGCCGTCGAAATAGGGCGTGCCTTCCCATTCCTTGAACTCGGTCTTGCCGCCCGCCAGCACCGCCGCGACGAAGGCGTCGTACTCGTCCTTCGTCATCGGGCAGTTGATGTAGTCCTTGCCGGTGCCGCCGGGGCCGACCTTGTCGTAACGCGACTGGAACCAGGCGACGTCCATGTCGAGCGTGTCGAAATGGACGATCGGCGCGATGGCGTCGAAGAAGGCGAGCGCGTCGGAGCCGGTCGCCGCGGCGATCGCGGCGGCCAGCGCGGGCGCGGTGAGCGGGCCGGTGGCGACGATCGCCTGCTCCCACTCGGCGGGCGGCAGGCCGGTAACCTCCTCGCGGGCGATCTCGATCAGCGGATGCGTCTCCAGCTTCGCGGTGACGGCGGCCGAGAAGCCGTCGCGGTCGACCGCGAGCGCGCCGCCGGCCGGCACCTGGTGGGTGTCGCCGGACGCCATGATGAGCGAGCCGGCCAGCCGCATCTCGGCATGCAGCAGGCCGACCGCGTTGGCGGCGGCGTCGTCGGAACGGAAGGAATTGGAGCAGACGAGCTCGGCGAGGCTGTCGGTCTTGTGCGCCTCGGTGCCGCGCACCGGCCGCATCTCGTGCAGCACGACCGGCACGCCGGCCTGGGCGACCTGCCAGGCGGCTTCCGAACCGGCGAGACCGCCGCCGACGACATGAACGGGCTTCGGAGTCATGGCTGCCTATCGGGACCAGTCGAAATCGTGGTTCGGGCGCGGTTCGCGGCACGGGCCGGACCGCCCCGACCGGCCGGTCCTACGGCGGCGGCCCGCCAAATGCAACATCGCGCCCCTTCCCGTGGCAGGGGAGTGTGGCTGAAATGCAATTGTCGCCCGCAGGTGCAACCGCTAGTTTCGGGCATGGCGTTTTCGAGGCTTCGACGACTCGCGATCCTTCTGCTGATGCTGCCGGCGGGCTGCGCGACCGGGCAGGTAGGCGACTACAAATACTCCACCCCCGTGCCGACCAAGCTGCGGGCCTGCTACGGCTATGGCTGCCGCTACAGCGCGTTCTTCCCGGTCACGTCGACCGTCGCCGACCGCTTCGCCGCGATCATGAAGGCCGGCAACGCCTCGCCCGAGGCCGAGCGCGCCGCGATCTCCAAGGCGGTCCAGTACTACGAGGAGCTCTCCGTGCAGGCGATCGGCGCGCGCGACCTGCCGCGCTCGCCCGTGGTCGCCTCCGGCGAGAAGGGCCAGATGGACTGCATCGACGAATCGACCAACACCCGCGCGGTGCTGCTCTATCTCGACCAGCGCCATCTGCTGGCCTTCCACACGGTGCGGGCCAACACGGCGCGCGGCGTGCTGATCGACGGCCGCTATCCGCACTGGACGGCGGCGGTCAGGGACAATTCCGGCAAGGACTGGGCGGTGGATAGCTGGTTCGAGGCAGCCGGCGGGCCGCCGGACATCGTGCCGCTGAGCTACTGGCGCACGCGCGGCGTGTGGGGCGAGCGCTGAGCCTCCGTTCGCGGCGCGTTCAGGCGACGCCGGAAAAGACAACACCCGCCGGGGGAGGAGGTCCGGCGGGTGTCGTTTGGTCGACCGGCTATCGGGAGGAGGTGAAAGCCGGTCTTATCCGCCAAGGCTTGGGAGGAGGTAAGCCCTGACGAGATTCGAATTCGTCAGATCGCCTTGCGGGCGACGAAGGGGATGTCGCCGCGGGTGATGCCGAGGTCGTTCAGCTCGCGGTTGGACAGGCGGCTCAGCTCGGTGACGGTGTCCCGGTAGCGGCGCCAGTTGCGGTAATTGCGGATCAGGTTCATGGCCGTGCTCTTGAATTCGTGTGTTTCGTTCGTTGTTGCAAACAGTAGATAGTCGGGACCCGAAGCGATTTGAAGCGATCATGTTGCATAGCAGCAATGCGTTTTGTGCATTGCGAAATGAGGCCGATTCGTCCTTTTGCCACAAGTATTTACGAATCGGTAACGGCGGAGACGGTGGCCCCGGGCGGGGCAACCGGCGCATGGCTGCGGTAGCGACCCCGGAGAGGGCATGGCGGGCTATCTTTCCACTCTGAAGAACGACGTGGCGCGCTGGCAGGCGGCAGGCCTGATCGACGCGCGCACAGGCGATGCGATGCTGCGCGACGCCGAGGCCCATCACGGGCGCGGCGTCAGCTTCGGCTCGGTGCTGTCGGTGCTGGCGGCCGCGCTGGTGGGGGCGGCGCTGCTCCTGTTCGTCGCGGCCAACTGGGAGGCTTTCCCGCGCGTCGCCCGCGTGGCGCTCATCTTCATCGGCATCCTCGTCGGCTATGTCGGCGGCGCCGGACTGAAGGCGAGGGGGCATGCCGGCCTCGGCGAGGCGCTTTGGCTGCTGGCGGCGGTGGCGTTCGGCGCGGGCACCGCGCTGGTGGCGCAGATGTACCAACTCTCCGGCGACGAGGCGCAGGCGATCCTCGTCTGGTGCGCCGGCACGGCGCTCGCGGCGATCGCGCTGCGTTCGCACCCGCTTACCGTCGGGGCGGTGCTGCTCGCGGGCGCCTGGCTGCTGATGACGGCGACGGCCTCCGGGCGCGGAGACCACGTCCCGCTGTCCTGGCTGGCGCTCGCTGTGGTGCTGTGGGCGGTGTCGCTGTGGACGGCAAGCGCGGCGAGCCGGCACCTGCTGCTGCTATCGGCCATGCTGTTCGCCGGCCTTCTCTATGTCGACCACGAGAGCCTGCGCGCGCCGGCGATCCTCGCGGCCGTCTCTGCCGCCGCCTTCGCGCTCGGCGTCTGGCGGCCGGAGGCGGCGGACCGGCTCGTGCGGCTCGACGGCGGGCTGCCGGTGCACGGGCTTCTCGGCTTCATCGCCGGCATGTCGGCCATACAGTTCGAGTATTACGACGAGCCGGAATTCATCTACGTCGCCATCGTCGTCTTCGCCGGCGTGGTCGCGGCCCTCGTGCTTGCCGGCCGTTCGAGCCGCATGCTGCGCTGGCTCGCCTACGCGGCCTTCGTCTACGAGCTCGGCTTCGTCTACGTAGCGCTGATCGGCACCATGCTCGACACGGCGAGCTTCTTCCTCGCCGCGGGGCTGGTGCTGGCGCTGATCGCCGTCGTCATCACCCGCATCGAGCGGCGCATGGCGGCAGCGGCCGCGGAGGTCCGGCCATGACCGCGTCGCGCAAGCTCATCCTCGCCGCGCTCGCCATCGCGCTCGTCCAGATCGGCATCCTGTCCTGGATGATCGTCGGCCGCGCCATGATCCTGCGCAGCGGGCAGGAGGTGGTGCTGGAGGTGCAGCCGGTCGATCCGCGCGACCTGCTGCGCGGCGACTACGTCCGGCTGGGCTACAATATCAGCAGCGTCCCGGCGGAACTGTTCGCCAAGGACGACCCGGCTGCCGACCCGGACGAGCGCACGGTCTTCGTGCGGCTGCGCGCGGGCGCGGACGGCATCTGGCAGGCGGTGGCGGCGGCCTATGGCGCGCCGCCGGCCAGCGGGCCGGGCGCCGGCGAGGTCGACATGCGCGGCACTGCCGACTACGGCCGCGGCGCCGGCGTCGCCTCGATCGGGGTCGATTACGGCATAGAGCGCTTCTACCTGCCGGAGGGGCAGGGCAGGCCGATCGAGGACGCGATGCGCGAGCGCAAGTTCCGCATGAAGGTGGCGGTCGCCGGCGACGGGACGGCGCAGATCAAGGCCTTCTACGACGGCGACGCGCTGATCTATTCCGAACCGCTCTACTGAGCGGGAAGCCGTGCTGCGCCGGGCCGCCGATTTCCCGGCGCGGGACGGCAATTTTCCTTTGAACGGCCGGACCCTGATGATATAGAACCTCGCGCTTCGGCGGGCCGGTGGGTCCGCCGGGCGGGTGTGGTGGAATTGGCAGACACACTTGGTTTAGGTCCAAGCGCCGCAAGGCGTGGGGGTTCAAGTCCCTCCACCCGCACCAACAGAATAGCTCCCCGGCACGAACAATCCGGCTGGAAAGACGACAGTTCCGCCCTCGCTGCGACGGCGGTCCCGAGAACAAAGGTTTGATTATGCAGGTCACCGAGACGCTGAATTCCGGGCTGAAAAGAGAGATCAAGATCACGGTCCCGGCGAGCGACATGGAAGCGCGGCTGATGCGGCGTCTGTCGGATGCCAAGGACAAGGTGCAGCTCAAGGGCTTCCGCCCGGGCAAGGTGCCGGTCAACCACCTGCGCAAGGTCTACGGCAAGTCGTTCATGGCCGAGGTGGTCAACGAGATCCTGTCGGATTCCACCCGCTCGATCCTCGACGAGCGCGGCGAGAAGGCGGCCATGCAGCCCGAGGTCAAGATGACCGAGGACGAGAAGGAAGCCGAGAAGATCCTGCAGGGGGGTGCGGACTTCGAGTTCTCGATGGCCTACGAGGTGATCCCGGCGATCGAGATCAAGGACTTTTCCGGCATCAAGGTGACGCGGCCCGTCTACGACGTGCCGGAGGAAGAGGTGGAGAAGCAGGTCGCCGTGGTGGCCGATTCCGCCCGCACCTACGAGCCCAAGAAGGGCAAGGCCGAGGACGGCGACAAGGTCACGCTCGACTATCTCGGCAAGCTCGACGGCGCGCCCTTCGAAGGCGGCGCGGCCGAGGACACCGACCTCGTCATCGGCTCCAACCAGTTCATCCCCGGCTTCGAGGAGCAGCTCGTCGGCGTCAAGGAAGGCGACGAGAAGACCATCGAGGTGACCTTCCCCGAGCAGTATGCCGCCGAGCACCTGGCCGGCCGCAAGGCGACCTTCGACCTGAAGATCAAGGCCGTGCAGAAGCCCGGCCCGCTCGAGATCAACGACGAGCTGGCCAAGAATCTCGGGCTGGAGTCGGCCGAGAAGCTGCGCGAGATCGTGCGCGGCCAGATCGAGAGCCAGTACGGCAACGTCACCCGCCAGCGGGTGAAGCGCCAGATCCTCGACGCGCTCGACGCCGACTACAAGTTCGAGGCGCCGTCGAACCTGGTCGAGACCGAGTTCCAGAACATCTGGGCGCAGGTGACGCGCGATCTCGCGCAGGCCGGCCACACCTTCGCCGACGAGGACACCACCGAGGAGGAGGCGCGGGCCGAGTACCAGCGGCTGGCCGAGCGCCGCGTGCGGCTGGGCCTCGTGCTGGCCGAGATCGGCGAGAAGGCGGGCGTGACGGTCAGCGACGACGAGCTGCAGCGGGCGCTCTACGACCAGATCCGCCGCTTCCCGCCGAGCCAGCAGCAGCAGGCCTTCGAGTTCTACCGTGAGAACCCGTCGGCGCTCGCCGGCATCCGCGCGCCGCTGTTCGAGGAGAAGGTGATCGATCACCTGATGGCCCAGATCCAGGTCACCGAAGAGCATGTGAGCCGCGAGGCGCTGCTCGCCGACGATTCGGAAGAGGACGAGAAGGCCGAGAAGGCGCCGGCCAAGAAGAAGGCCGCGCCGAAGAAGAAGGCCGCCAAGGCCGAGGAATAGACGCGCGGGCATCGCGCGATGACGACCGGCCGCCGCAGGCTCCACGCCTCGGCGGCCTTTTTACGTCAGGAGGCGGACATGACGGTGACCATCTACGGCTTCAACGCCTGCGACACGGTGCGCAAGGCGCGCAAATGGCTGGAGGCCGAGGGCGTCGAGCATCGCTATTTCGACTACCGCAAGGAACGGCTCGACCCGAAGGTGGTCGACGACTGGTTCAGCCGGGCGGACTGGGAGACGGTGTTCAACCGCGGCTCCACCTCGTTCAAGGAATTGTCCGAGGCGCAGAAATCCAGGCTCGACGCGGCCGCGGCGCAAAAGCTCATCCTCGCCGACACCAACTTCATCAAGCGGCCGGTGCTCGACACGGGCAAGGCGCTGCTGTTCGGCTTCAAGCCCGACGTCTACGCCAAGGCGCTGAGCAGATGAAAAAAGCCCCGCCGCGCGGACGCGGCGGGGCTTTTCGTTCGTACCGGCGCCGTTCTCAGCTCGCGAAGAAGCTCTGCGTGCCATGCGCCTCGATCGCCTCGGCGAGGCGGTTCAGTGCGTGCACGTAGGCCGCGGTGCGCATGGTCATGCCCGCATCGCGCGAGCGCTCCCAGATCGCGCGGCCCTCGCGCTCCATGATCGCCTTCAGGCGCTCGTGGATCTCGGCCTCGGTCCAGTAATAGCCCTGCCGGTTCTGCACCCACTCGAAATAGGAGACGGTGACGCCGCCGGCATTGGCGAGGATGTCGGGCAGGACCACGGCGCCCTTGCCGGCCAGGATGGTGTCGGCTTCCGGCGTGACCGGACCGTTGGCGAGCTCCAGCAGCACCTTCGCCCTGATGGCGCCGGCATTGTCCTCGTGGATCATGCTCTCCATCGCGGCCGGGACGAGGATGTCGCAATCGACCGCGGTGATCGCGTTCGCGTCCATGGCGGTGTGGCCGCCGCGGCCGGCGGTGGCCACGACCGAGCCGCCCGATGCCTTGGCGTCGTTCAGCAGGTCGATGTGCAGGCCGTCCTCGGACTGCACGGCGCCCTGCGAATCCGACACCGCGACGATCTTGTGGCCGTCGGCGGCGAACAGGCGGGCGATGTACTGGCCGGCATTGCCGTAGCCCTGCACCGCGATGCGCAGCCGCTCGCCGAGGCCGAGCTCCTCGGCCAGGTGGCGCACCAGATAGTAGCCGCCGCGCGCGGTCGCGTCGCCGCGCCCGAGCGAGCCGCCCAGCGCGATCGGCTTGCCGGTGATGACGGCGGGCTCGGCCTGGCCGACGACCTGCGCATATTCATCGGCCATCCAGCCCATGATCATCGAGTTGGTGTAGACGTCCGGCGCGGGGATGTCGCGGTCCGGCCCGATGATGCGGGCGAAGGCCTGGATGTAGGCGCGCGACAGGCGCTCCAGCTCCGCCTTCGACAGCTTGCGCGGGTCGACCTGCACGGCGCCCTTGCCGCCGCCATAGGGCAGGTTCATCACCGCGCATTTGAAGGTCATCCAGAAGGCCAGCGTCTCGACCTCGTCGGCGGTGGTGTCCGGATGGAAGCGGATGCCACCCTTGGTCGGGCCGCGGGTGTCGTCGTAGCGGCAGCGCCAGGCGAGGAAGGATTTGCGCGAGCCATCGTCCATGCGGATCATCAGGCGCACCTTCGTCGTTTCCCGAGCAAACTTCAGCTTCTCGATCACGTCCGGATCGATGCTCAGGTGGGCTGCCGCCTCATCGAGACGGATGAGCGCGTCGTCTAGCAGGCTGTGTTCGGACATTGTGTCTCCTTTGTTGCTGCAGGTTTTGAAGGGGAAAAGAACCGGCCTATCCGGCCGCCGCGAGCGGCATGGGCACGTCGGCATAGGTCCGGTGGAAGCGGGTGCCGAGGCGGGCGAGGATCTCGTAGGCGATGGTGCCGGCCGCGGCCGCGACGTCGTCGACGTCCTGGGCGGGGCAGATCAGGTCGACCATGTCGTCCTCGCGCAGCGGCTGGCGGCTGCCGGTGGCGTCGAGCACGATGGTGTCCATCGAGACGCGGCCGACGAAGGGCAGGCGCTCGCCGCCGGCGAAGGCGGCCGCCGCCGCGTTGCGCGGCCAGCCGTCGGCATAGCCCAGCGAGATCGTCACCAGCCGCGAGGGACGGGCGGCGGTCGCCGCATGGCCGTAGCCGATGCCGGCGCCGGCCGGCACGTCGCGGATCTGCACGACGCGCGCGGCAAGCCCGACGACGGGCAGCATCGGGTTCGGCAGGCCGGGCGTCGGGTTGATGCCGTAGAGCGCAGCACCCGGGCGCACCAGGTCGCCGTGGAAGGCGTAGCCGAGGAAGATGCCGGAGGAGTTGGCGAGCGACAGCGGGGCCGGCGGCAGCATGGCGGCGAGGCGGCGGAACTCCCGCCGCTGCGCCTCGTTGGCCGCATGCTCCGGCTCGTCGGCGCAGGCGAGGTGGCTCATCACCAGCTCGATCGACAGGCCTTCGAGCACGGCCGGCTCGGCGGCGATGGCCGCGACCTCGGTGCGGGTGAGCCCGAGGCGCGACATGCCGCTGTCCACCTGCAGGACGACCGGCAGCCGCCGGCCGAGTCCGCGGGCGTGCTCGCGCCAGCCGGCGAGCTCGCCCATCGTGTTGACGACCGGGACGAGGCCGGAGGCCACGAAGTCGGCCTCCGTGCCCTTCGGCGTCCCGTTGAGGATGAAGATGCGGCTTCCGTGCGCGTCCAGCGCGCGGCGCAGCGCGATGCCCTCGTCAAGATGGGCGACGAAGAAGTCGCGGCAGCCGGCGGCGGCCAGCGCGCCGCCCACGGCCGCGGCGCCGAGGCCGTAGGCGTCGGCCTTGACCACGGCGGCGCAGGCGGCCTTGCCGAGCCTGGCGCCGAGGCGGCGCCAGTTCTCGACGATCGCCGCGAGGTCGACGGTCAGGACCGCGCCCGCACGCTCGATCGGAACGGTCACGATGCGTACCGTCCGATCGAAAGGTCGGCGACGTCTATCTCCGGCTGCCGGTCCGAGACGATGTCGGCGAGCACGCGGCCGGAGCCGCAGGCCATCGTCCAGCCCAGCGTGCCGTGGCCGGTGTTGAGGTAGAGGCCGTCGAGGCGGCTGCGCCCGACGATCGGCGGGCCGTCCGGCGTCATCGGCCGCAGGCCGCACCAGAAGGAGGCTTCCGCGATCCTGCCGCCGCCACCGAACAGGTCGGTGACGGAATGCTCCAGCGCGGCGCGGCGCGAGGGCCGCAGCGCGAGGTCGTAGCCGGCGATCTCGGCGGTGCCGCCGACGCGGATGCGCGAGCCGAGCCGGGTGATCGCGATCTTGTAGGTCTCGTCCATGACGGTCGAGACCGGGGCGGCGGCCTCGTCGGCGATCGGCACCGTCAGCGAATAGCCCTTCACCGGGTAGACCGGGATGCGGACGCCCACCGGCCGCAGCAGCTTCGGCGAATAGCTGCCCAGCGCCACGACGACCGCGTCGGCCTCGACGATGCCGGTGTCGGTGCGCGCGCCGGTGACGCGGCGGCCGTCATGCAGAATCTCGCGGATGGTGACGCCGTAGCGGAAGTCGACCGCGGCCGAGGCGAGCGCGGCGAGCTTCATCGTGAACATCTGGCAGTCGCCGGTCTCGTCGCCGGGCAGCCGCAGGCCGCCGACGAACTTTTCGGCGACGCGGCCCAGCGCCGGCTCGGCGCCGATGCAGCCCTGCCGGTCCAGCACCTCGTAGGGCACGGCGAACTGCTTCAGCACCTCGACGTCGCCGCCGATGTGGTCGAGCTGCTTCTGGGTGCGGAAGAGCTGGAGGGTGCCCCGGCTGCGCTCGTCATAGGCGATGCCGGTCTCGGCGCGCAGCTCGCGCAGGCAGTCGCGGCTGTATTCGGCGATCGGCACCATGCGCGCCTTGTTCACCGCGTAGCGAGCCGAGGTGCAGTTGCGCAGCATCTTGAGCAGCCAGGACCACATGGCCGGGTCGAGATGCGGCCGCACGGCGAGCGGGCCGTGGCGCATCAGCAGCCACTTCACCGCCTTGACCGGCACGCCGGGGCCGGCCCAGGGCGACGAATAGCCGGGCGAGATCTCGCCGGCGTTGGCGAAGCTCGTCTCCAGCGCCGGGCCGGGCTGGCGGTCGAGCACCACGACGTCGTGGCCCGACTTGGCGAGGTAGAAGGCGGAGGTGACGCCGATGACGCCGCCGCCGAGGACGAGGACCTTCATAGGGAGCGCCCTCCCGTGCCCTCGTTCATGCCTGCGCGAGCGACGGCCGCTTGGCGCGCCCCGCAACGGATGGCCGCGCGACGGCGGCCTGCAATTTCGCTGTTCATTTCACGCATCTCCACCGGGCCGACGGTGGACCCGGAAATCAGAACCGATCGTCTGTGGCTTGGATTTCCGGCCCCCGGTCGACGGCCTTGCGGCCGCGCCAGGGCTAGATGGATGCGATGAGACTGCCCGCGTGGTTCAGGAACCGGAGGCGGCGCCGGGAAGCATGGCATGGGGCGGCGCGCAGACGCGTCAAGATCTCGGCTCCGGAGGGGGTAGAAGCGTGCGCACAATAGCGCCGTCGCCGCCACATGCAAGGACGGCGTTGCCGCAGAGGGCGTCGCGCGAAAGATTCGGCGCGATTTCGGGCATTTCGGCGTCCGACGATGCGAGATTCTTGCTGAAACGGTGCGATTTATTTCATTTGCGGCGGCGTCGCGCAGTTTCGATACTGGCGCCATTCCGACGCGGGTGGCCGCATGACGGCAGCTCGATCCCGCGCGGAGGGCGCGCCATGAAGCAGCCGGACGGAAGCTGGGATCCCTTCGACGACTACGTGCTCGACTTCGCCATCGAGCGCATGCGCGCCGGCGAGCGCGCGGCGATCGTCACGCTGGCCGAGATCGAGGGCTCCTCGCCGCGGCCGCTGGGCGCGCAGATGGCGGTGGCCGAGGGCGGCGCCTGGGTCGGCTACCTGTCGGGCGGCTGCATCGAGCGGGCAGTGGCGGAGGAGGCGGTGGACGCGATCCGCAGCGGCCGCAGCCGGCGCGTGCGCTATGGCCGCGGCTCGCGCTACATCGACATCAGCCTGCCCTGCGGCAGCGCGATCGAGCTCGTCTTCGACGTCGACGTGCCGCTGGCGCGGCTGAAGGCGATCGACGGGCGGCTCAGGCACCGGCAGGCGGCCGTCATGGAGGTGCCTGTCGCGGGGCCGGCGGTCGAGGGATCGACGGGCCCGGCGGCATTCCTGCGGCGGACCTACCTGCCACGGCGGCGGCTCGTGATATTCGGCCTCGGGCCGGTCGCCGTGCAACTCACCAGAGTGGCGGCCGCCGCCGGGCTGGAAGTGGCGCTGCATACGCCCGACGACGCAACGGCCGCGGCGGCAGGAACGCACGCGCGCGGCAATGCGGAGGCGGCGCTGCGCGGGATCGACGGGCGCAGCGCGATCGTCTTCGCCTTCCACGACCACGACAGGGAGGAGCGGCTGCTGCCCGGAGCGCTCGCCACGGAGGCCTTCTACATCGGCGCCATGGGCAGCCGGACGACGCAGACGAAGCGACTGGACACGCTGCGGCACAAGGGCTTCGATGAAGCGCAGCTCGGCCGCATCCACGGACCGGCCGGCCTGCTCGACCACGCCCGCAGCGCGAGCGACCTCGCCGTGTCGATCGTGGCGCAGGTCGTCGCGGCCGCGAGGGAGGGCGAGGAGAGGGCGGCGGCGATGGAGATCATGCCGGCATCTGCACCGGCGGGACGGAGAGGCGAGGTTGGAGATACGGCTGAAGCGCGCCTATGAGGCTCCCGCCGCATCGGACGGGACGCGCATCCTCGTCGACCGGCTGTGGCCGCGCGGCCTGAAGAAGGCGGACGCGGCGATCGACCATTGGGAGAAGGAGGTCGCACCGAGCGACGCGCTGCGGCGCTGGTTCGGCCACGACCCGGCGAAATGGGAGGAATTTCGCAAGCGCTACCGGGCCGAGCTTGCCGGCAAGGCGGAAGCGGTGGCGGATCTGCGCCAGCGCATCGGCAAGGGGCAGGCGACGCTGGTCTACGGCGCGCGTGACGAGGCGCACAACCAGGCCGTGGTGCTCAAGGAACTGCTGGACGAGCGCGGCTGAGCGGGAGCCGCACACTCGGGCGGTGCATCAGCATTTACTCGTAAGATATTACGAAAGCTAGATTTCGTCCGTCGCCACGATCAGCCATTCGGCGGAGGTGGTCGAGGCCGGGCGGGCGAAGGTCCACAGGTCGCCGGTGGTCGCGACGGCCTCCGGGTCGCCGCCGACGACGTCGCCGGAGGCCGAGCGCTCGACACGCGTGACGCGGCCCCGGAACAGCACGGCGATCTCGGTGGCGTCGGGCTGCGTCCAGACATGCGCGATCTCGGCACCGTCGATGCCCAGCAGGGTCATCTCCAGCGTTTCGCCGCGCGCCGCGCGCCCGGCGCAGGAGGCCGCGAACACGTCGAGGACGTCGGCCGACAGCAGCGGCCGCAGCGCCTCGACGTCGCCCTGCGCATAGGCGCGCAGCACGGCCTCGTAGACGCCGCGGGCACCGCCGAGGAAGGCCTCGACGCTGAAGGCCGGGTCGAGCGCCTTCAGCGCCGCGAGCCGGTCCTCGTTCGTGCCGGTGGCGCCGCCGCCCTCGGGCGGCGGCTCGTCGTCGAGGAGCTGGTGCGGGGTGAGCAGCACCTCGAGCGTCGACAGGAACGCCCACCAGACCGACAGGACCACGATCGAGGGGACGACGTTTTCGGCCAGTTCGCTGACGGCGTTCACGGCGGCTCCCCTCAGCGGATCAGCGGCAGCGAATTGAACTGATGGAAGGGCGGCGGCGAGGGCAGCGTCCACTCCAGCGTCGTGGCGCCTTCGCCCCACGGGTTGCTGCCGGCCTTGCGCTTGCGGGCGAAGGCCTCGGCGATCATCACGAAGAACACGACCAACCCGGCCGCCGAGATGTAGGAGCCGACGGAGGAGATGTAGTTCCAGCCGGCGAAGGCGTCGGGATAGTCGGCATAGCGGCGCGGCATGCCGGCGAGCCCGAGGAAGTGCTGCGGGAAGAAGACCAGGTTCACGCCTATGAACATGATCCAGAACTGCAGCTTGCCGAGCGCCTCGTTGTACATGTAGCCGGTCATCTTCGGGAACCAGTAGTAGAAGCCGGCGAAGATGGCGAAGGCGGCGCCCAGCGACAGCACGTAGTGGAAGTGCGCGACGACGTAGTAGGTGTCCTGGAACGAGCGGTCGAGCCCCGGATTGGCGAGCTGGACGCCGGTGACGCCGCCGATGGTGAACAGCATGACGAAGCCGATCGCCCACAGCATCGGCGTGCGGAACGAGATCGAGCCGCCCCACATCGTCGCGATCCAGGAAAACACCTTGATGCCGGTCGGCACCGCAATCACCATCGAGGCGAAGGCGAAGTAGCGCTGGGACTCCACGCTGATGCCGGTCGTGAACATGTGGTGGGCCCATACGACGAAGCCGATCACGGCGATCGCCACCATCGCATAGGCCATGCCGATGTAGCCGAAGATCGGCTTCTTCGAGAAGGTCGAGATGACGTGGCTGATGATGCCGAAACCCGGCAGGATCATGATGTAGACCTCGGGATGGCCGAAGAACCAGAACAGGTGCTGGTAGAGGATGGGGTCGCCGCCGCCGGCCGGATCGAAGAAGGTCGTGCCGAAATTGCGGTCGGTCAGGAGCATGGTGATGGCGCCGGCCAGCACCGGCAGCGCCAGCAGCAGCATGAAGGCGGTCACCAGCATCGACCAGGCGAACAGCGGCATCTTGTGCATCGTCATGCCGGGCGCGCGCATGTTGAAGATGGTGGTGATGAAGTTGATCGCGCCGAGGATCGAGGACGCGCCGGACAGGTGGATCGACAGGATCACCAGATCGACGGCGGGACCGGGCTGGCCGCTGGTCGCGTAGGGCGGATACATGGTCCAGCCGCCTCCGTGGCCGGTGGAGCCCGGCGCTCCTGGGATGAACAGCGAGGTGACGAACAGGATCAGCGAGGCCACCAGCAGCCAGAACGAGACGTTGTTCATGCGCGGGAAGGCCATGTCGGGCGCGCCGATCATGATCGGCACGAACCAGTTGCCGAAGCCGCCGATCAGCGCGGGCATGATGACGAAGAAGATCATCACCAGCCCGTGCGACGTGACCAGCACGTTGTAGGTGGTCGGGTCGGCGAAATACTGCATGCCCGGCTCCTGCAGCTCCATCCGCATGGCGACCGACAGTCCGGTGCCGAGAATGCCGGCCAGCATGGACAGGACGAGATAGAGCGTGCCGATGTCCTTGTGGTTGGTGGAGAACAGCCAGCGCGTGATGAAACGCGGCTTGTGGTCGGCCTCCGCGTGGTGCGCTGCGCCGTGAGCCGTCTCGTCTGCCGTCCTGTCCGTCATGGTCCCGTCCTTCCTTTCGGGCACGCACGGCTTTCCCCGGGCGGCGCGGAGCGCCACCCGACGGCGAAAAGCCAGTGCCTGCGTATCCGCGCTCAGTCCGTCACGATCACGTCCATCGGGATGTCGTGGGGCTGGGGATAGATCGTGGCGATGCGTGCCAGCGCGTAGCCGACGCCGACCTTGAGAGGCCGGCGCGGCATCGCGGCCAGCGTGCGGTCGAAGAAGCCGCCGCCGTAGCCGAGCCTGTGGCCGGCCTCGTCGAAGCCGACGACGGGCGCGACCACGATGTCGGGCTGCACGGCCGGTCCGCGCGCGGGAACGTGGATGTTCCACACGCCGCGCTCCAGCGGGTCGCCCGGCGACCAGATCCTGTATTCGAGCGGCCAGCCCTTCTGGATGACGACCGGCAGCGCGATGCGGCCGCCGCGCTCGACGACGCGGATGCCCCAGTTGCGCAGGTCCGGCTCGCCGCGGAACGGCCAGTAGGTGCCGACGATGCGGCCGCTCACCCGGCCCACCGCCGCGTCGAGGGCCGCCGCGATGCGCTCCGAGCGGAGCCGGCGCTCGTCCTGGGAGAGCGCCAGCCGCACCTCGATCAGCCGCCTGCGCTCGGCCCTGCGCCAGCGCGACACGTCGCTCCAGGCGTCCGACGGCAGGGAGGCGGCGGAAAACCCGTCCTCCAGTTCGTGCATGAAGCAGGGCGGCGAGGCATAGCCGCGCGAAGCCGGTTGCCGATCGGACATGGCGGTCCGCTCCGATTATCGATCGGAATCGAAACTGCGCGTCATGAAAGAGGAAGGCAAACGGATTTAAATGCTATATTGGTGCAATAATATTGCATCAATGGAGGAGACGGGATGGATATCGACCGGGCCCGGACGTTCCTCGAGATCGTCCACACGGGCAGCTTCCTGAAGGCGGCCGACCGGCTGCGCGTCACCCAGACCACCGTCAGCGCGCGCATCCGCACGCTCGAGGACGAGCTCGGCCGGCGGCTGTTCGTGCGCAACCGCAACGGCGCGGTGCTGACGGCGGCCGGCCGCGAGTTCGAGCGCTTCGCGCAGTCCTTCGTGCGGCTGTGGGAACGCGCACGCCAGCAACTCACCATTCCGGCCGGCCGCACCAGCGTGGTGGCCGTCGGCGGCGAGCTCAACCTGTGGACCCCGTTGATGCTCGACTGGCTGGTATGGATGAAGGCGCAATGTCCGCAAATCGCCATCCACGCGCATGTCGGCGTGCCCGACCAGCTCCTGGAGCAATTGCGCACCGGCGTGCTCGACCTCGCCATCCTCTATGCGCCGAAGCTTCTGCCCGGTTTTCGGGTGGAACTGATCGAGGAGGAGCAGCTCGTGCTGGTGAGGGCCGCCAGCGGCGAGGGCGTGGCCGGGGGCGAGACGGACGGCCGCAGCTACGTGCATGTCGACTGGGGGCCGCAATTCGCGGCCGAGCGCGGCTTCGGGCCGGCGGCCTTCGGCGAGCCGGGGCTGCTGGTCGGGCTCGGGCCGCTCGGCCTGAGCTACATCCTGCGTGTCGGCGGCATGGGCTATTTCCGCCGCGGCGCGGTGGCGCCGCATCTTGAGGCGGGCGAGCTGGAGCTGGTCGAGGGCGCGCCGGAATTCACCTATCCTGCCTATGCCGTCTATCCCGAGCCGACCGACGGGCGGGAGGACATACAGGAAGCGCTGCGCGGCCTGAAGGCCGTGGCGCGCTGAGGATTCAGGGAGCCGCGTCGTCGCGGCGCGCGTCGAGCAGCGCGTTGATGACGAGCTCGCGGCCGGCCCGGCTGATGCCGACGCCGTCCGGCCGGGCGACGGCGAGGCCGAGCCCGACGAGACGCTGCCCGAGTTCCTGCGCGAGCGCCGCGTAGGGGCCGCGATTCATGCGCTTGAGCGCGGTGCGCTCGGCCTCCGACAGGTCGGCCCACGCGACTTCCGTCGCGGGCACGGCTTCCGGGCCTGCCTCGCTGCGCGCCCGCGCACGTCCGCCGCGTCTCATGCCGGTCTTGCATCCTCCTGAATCGGGCGACAGGATGTGGCCGGGAACCTTTGCTGGCAAGCGTCATCCAATGGACGACCATTCCCGGCAGGAAGACCGCCATGACCGCCATCGTCGCAAAGCCAGCCGAAACCGAACCCGACGATGCCGAGCTCGTGGCGCGTGCGCTGGCGCGCGACCGCGACGCCTTCCGCACCATCATGAAGCGCAACAACCAGCGCCTCTACCGGCTGGCGCGCGGCGTGCTGCGCGACGCGGCGGAGGCCGAGGACGCCGTGCAGGAGGCCTATGTGCGGGCGTTTGCGCATCTCGACGGTTTTCGCGGCGGCTCCAGCCTGTCGACCTGGCTGTCGCGCATCACCATCAACGAGGCGCTGGGCCGGCTGCGCCGGAAGAAGCGGCGCGAGGGCGCGGGCCTCGTGCCGGTGGAGGCCAGCGAGGCCGAGATCATAAAATTCCCCCTGAGCCCCGACGGCGACCCGGAGCGGACAATGGCACAGCGTCAGATCCTGCAACTGGTCGAGCAGGCGACCGACAGCCTGCCGGAGATCTTCCGCGCCGTGTTCGTCGCCCGCGTGATCGAGGGCATGAGCGTCGAGGAGACGGCCGAGGTGCTGGACATCCGGCCGCAGACGGTGAAGACGCGGCTGCACCGCGCCCGCGCGCTGGTGCGCAAGGAGCTCGACGCCCGCATCGGCCCTGTCATGCTGGACGCCTTCCCGTTCGCCGGCCGCCGCTGCGACCGGCTGACGGCGGCCGTGATGGAGCGCCTCGGGCTGGCCGAGTGAAAAGACGGGAACCTTTCCCGCGCACCGGCATCCAACCGGCGTCAACCTCACGAAAGCCGCGCGCCCCCACGCCGGCACAAGGAGACTACCATGCCCGCAAGATCACTCGCGGCACTCGCCGCGCTTTGCCTCATCGGTTCGAGCACCTTCGCGATGGCGCAGGACAAGCCGACCGACCCGCAGATCGCGCACATCGCCTACACCGCCGGCACGATCGACATCGAGGCTGCCAAGCTGGCCGTGCAGAAGTCGAAGACCCAGGCGGTCGTCGACTTCGCCAACGACATGATCCGCGACCACGAGGCGGTGAACCAGCAGGCGCTGGACCTCGTCAAGAAGCTCGACGTGACGCCGCAGGACAACGCCACCAGCCAGTCGCTGAGCAAGGCGGCGGCCGACGAGCGCGCCAAGCTCTCCACCCTCGACGGCGCGGCCTTCGACAAGGCCTATGTCGACAACGAGGTGGCCTACCACAAGCAGGTCAACGGCGCGCTTGAGGGCCTGCTCATCCCGTCGGCGCAGAACGCCGAGCTGAAGAGCCTGCTGGAAACCGGGCTCAAGCTGTTCCAGGGCCACCAGGCGCATGCCGAGCATGTCGTGGCCGAGCTGAAATAGGTGCCCGCGATGCGTGCCGTGATCCATCTCGGGGCCGCCGCCGTGCTGGCATCCGTGCTCGCCGCTGCCGTCCCGGCGCGGGCCGAGACGATCCAGGTGGTTATCGAGAAGCTTGTCTTTTCGCCGGCCGAGATATCGGCCCATGTCGGCGACACGATCGAATGGGTCAACAAGGACCCGCTCGCCCACACCGCGACGGTGAAGGGCGGCTGGGAGGTGATGATCCCGGCGAGGAAGACGGTGAGCCAAAAGCTCGAGACGGCGGAGGCGGTGGACTTCTATTGCCGCTTCCACCCCAACATGACCGGCAGGCTGAAGGTCGAGGCCAGATAGCTGCCCGGGGCCGGCGGCTGCGGCCGCCGGTGCCGCGAGGCCGCAGCGGAAACCGCCTCCGCTGCGGCCTCGCATAGTCCTGCCGGTGAGGCCTCCCCTGCAAAAGGCGGATTGACGGCGCGGCCGCCGTCCTCCTATCGGAACGCCGGAACGGGCACGCGCCTTCCGCGCGATAGCCGTGCACGAAGAGGTTGCCAACATGGCCGGGAAGCAGGACCCACGCACGATCGCCGTCGCGAACGGCATCGCATCCGACGAGGTATTCGGCACGGTGACGCCGCCGATCTACCTGTCGAGCACCTTCGCCTTCTCCGGCTTCGAGCGGCATCGCGGCTACGAATACAGCCGCACCGCCAACCCCGGCCGCGACCTGCTCGCCGACACGCTGGCCAAGCTGGAGGGCGGGGCAGGGGCGGTGGTGACCGCCTCCGGCATGGCGGCGGTCGATCTCGTCCTGTCGCTGGCCAACCGGGGCGACCTCGTGGTGGCGCCGCACGACTGCTACGGCGGCACCTACCGACTGCTCGCGGCTCGGCGCGACCGCGGCCATTTCGACCTCGCCTTCGTCGACCAGTCGGACGCCAACGCGATCGCGGCGGTATTCGCCCGCAAGCCGGCGCTGGTGCTGATCGAGACCCCGTCCAACCCGCTGATGCGCGTCGTCGACATCCGCGCCATCGCGGCGCAGGCGAAGAAGGCTGCGGCGCGGGTGGCGGTCGACAACACCTTCCTGTCGCCGGCCCTGCAGCGACCGATCGCGCTCGGCGCCGACCTCGTCATCCACTCGACGACCAAATACATCAACGGCCATTCCGACGTGGTGGGCGGCGCGGTTGTCTGCGCGAACGAGGCGGACGCCGCGGCGCTGAGCCACTGGGCCAACGTCACCGGCTCGATCGGCTCGCCCTTCGACGCCTATCTTACCCTGCGCGGGGTGCGGACGCTGTTTCCGCGCATCGAGCGGCAGCAGGAAAACGCCGCGGCGGTGGCCGCCTTCCTGGCCGGGCGCGACGAAGTGGCGGCGGTCCACTATCCGGGGCTTGCCTCGCATCCGAGCCATGCCATCGCGAAAACCCAGCAGGCCGGCTTCGGCGCGATGCTGAGCTTCGACCTCGCCGGCGGGACAGACGCGGTGCGGCGCTTCGTCGAGGCGGTGCGGGTGTTCACGCTGGCCGAATCGCTGGGCGGGGTGGAGAGCCTCGTCGCCCATCCGGCCACGATGACGCATGCCGGCATGGGCGCCGAGGCGCGCGCCGCCGCCGGCATCGGCGACGGGCTGCTGCGCCTGTCGGTCGGGCTGGAGGCCGAGGCCGACCTGATCGCCGACCTCGAGACCGCGCTCAAGGCGGCAGGGTAGGGCGGCCTACTTCGCCTGCTTCACGATCACGCCGGGCAGCGTCAGCTTGCCGGACGCTACCTTGTAGGTGCCGGTGACGCAGAGCAGCGGCGCCTTGCCCTCGGCATCGACCTTCAGACGGGCGGCGACGGCGTCGAAATTGACGTTCTCGGCACCCGCCACCGGCACGGTGATGCGCACCGTGCTGCCGGCGATCAGCGGGCTCATGCCGGGGCTGTCGAGCGCGATCGGCAGGCCGGGCGCGGTGTCGGGCAGCAGGTCCTGGCCCGGCGAGACGTCGCGCACCTTGAGGCCGCCGGCGCAGGCGGCGTCCTCGCCCAGCACCACCCAGTGCGAATGCCAGCCGGCGCCGTCATTGGCCGGGTCGCCATCGCCGTTCTCGTCGAACAGCGGCGTGTCGTCGAAGTCGGGATGGGCCGTCACGGCGAGCGCCAGGATGCCGGAGCCCTTGTCGAAGCCGGCCGCCGACGGGTCCAGCCTGGTCGGCCAGACATAGGCGTCGACCTCGGCGCCGGCGAGCTTGCCGGTCCTTTCGGGGACGATCGAGCCGGCCTTGCCGGTCACCTCCATCGAGAAGGTGGCGAGGCGGCCGTCGGTGGTGGCGTCGGCGGCGGTGATGTCGAAGGCGGGCGGCACGGAGGCGTCGGCCGCGGCCTCGATGCCGTGGGCGGCGGCGAGTTGCGCGGAACCGGCGAGCAGGCCGGCGGAGAGAGCGAAGGAAAGGACGGCGGGTCTGGGCATGGTCGTGCTCCATCTTGTTAATAGCGAGTCGCTACTATAGAATTCACGCGCAACGCTCCCGAAGAGTCAATAGCGAGTCGCTACCAATGCAGGTTTCCGAATCGGCGCTGGCCGCCGCCCGGCTCATCGACCGGATCGAGCGGCTGTCGCGCAGCGGCGTGCCTGTCCACGGCCTGAACCCCGCCCAGTGGGACGCGCTGCGCTATCTGGCGCGCGCCAACCGCTTCTCGCGCACGCCGGCCGGGCTCGCCGCCTATCTCGGCTCGACGCGGGGGACGGTGTCGCAGACGCTGATCGCGCTGGAGCAGAAGGGTTTCGTCATGCGCCGCGCGAGCGAGCGTGACCGCCGCTCGATCGCGCTCGGCCTGACGGAGAGGGGGGCTTCCGCGCTCGACGAGGATCCGCTGCTGGCGATCGCCGGCGACGTCGCGGCTGCGACCGGAGGCGACGCGGCGCCGGCCGTCGCCCTGCTCGAAGGCGTGCTGCGCGCGGCGGTCCGCCGCAATGGCGGCCGGCCGTTCGGCGTCTGCCGGAGCTGCCGCCATTTTCGCGACGACCCGGCCGGCGCAGGGCCGCATTACTGCGCGCTGCTGAGGGAGCCGCTGTCGGAGATCGACAGCGGCCATATCTGCGTCGAGCAGGAGGAGGCCTGAGCATGGAAGCCGTCAGACCCGCGCCGGAGCTCGACGTCACGCAATGGTTCAACGCGCCCGAGCCGCTGACGCTCGCGGCCCTGCGCGGCAAGGTCGTCGTGCTGCACGCCTTCCAGATGCTGTGCCCGGGCTGCGTCGGCGCCGGCCTGCCGCAGGCGCAGCGAATCGCGGCGCTGTTTCCGGCCGAGGAGGTCGCCGTCATCGGCATCCACACCGTCTTCGAGCACCACGAGGCGATGACGCCCGTCGCGCTCGCCGCCTTCCTCCACGAATACAGGATCCGCTTTCCCGTCGCGGTCGATCGGCCGGGCGGGGAGGGGCCGATCCCGCACACGATGGCGGCCTACGGCATGCGCGGCACGCCGAGCCTCGTGCTGATCGACCGCGCCGGCATGCTGCGCCGCCACGCCTTCGGCGCCGAGGACGATCTCAAGGTGGGCGCCGAGATCGGCTGGCTGATGGCCGAGCCACGCCCGGGAACCTGAGCGAAAGGGTCGCTCTCGACACCCCGCGCCGGCGCTCGCTATAGTCCGGGCGCATCGACGGCGGACCGACGATGGAGGTGTGGCATGGCCGGAGCGGCTGGAATTTGCGTCGTATCGGGAGCGGAAAGCTCCGCCATACAGGGCTTCATCGCGGCCACCGCCGCCAGCCTGCGGGCGGGCGGCGCCAACGTCGTCGGCGTCATCAGCGAGGAGCACGGGCTGCCCGACCGCATATGCGGGGCCGGCTTCCTGCGCGACATCGCGTCGGGCGCGCGCTTCTCGATGTATCGCGAGGTGCCCGAGCCCGGCCGGACGTGCCATATCGACGCGGACGGCGTCGAGGCGGCCTGCGCTACCGTGCTGCCGCAGATCGCGGCGAGCGACCTCGTGGTCCTCAACAAGTTCGGCAAGCTGGAGGCCGCGGGGCAGGGCCTGTGGCCGGTGCTGGCGGAGGCGGTGGCGGCAGACAAGCCCGTCCTGCTCGCCGTCTCGGGCCGGCATGCCGACGCCTTCCGGGCGTTTGCGCCCGATGCCGCCGTCCTTCCCATGGACGAGGCGGCGCTCGGCCGCTGGTGGGATGCCGTGCATCATGCCGAAGCCGCAGGCCGGGCCTGACCGCTCCTGCGACGCTTTGGTCCGTTGGGGCCGGCGGAACCCTCTGATAAGTGGTATCCAGAATATTTGTTTAACGCGGCGGCGGATGATATCTTCCGCGGCGACCTGACGATCACGCGCCGGCTGCGGCCGGCCTGACAGCCTGAGGTGGGGAGAGCACCCGCATGGTTTCGCAACTGACCGTATCCGAGCGCCAGTTCGCGCTCGTCATCCTCGGCCTGCTGGCGATGTGCGGCCTCGCCATGGCGGCGGGCGGCCGCGGCGACCCGATGGGCGCGCAGGGCTTCGTGGTGTTGATCTACGCGGTCGGCTTCGCCTTCGTGGTGATGGCGGGCCTCTACGCGCCCGAGCCGGACGACAGCCGCCTGTCGCGCTACTACGACGACCCGACCAAGGTCGGCATCGTGCTGACGATGATCTGGGCGGTGATCGGCATGGGCTTCGGCGTCTGGGTGGCGTCGCTGCTCGCCTGGCCGAACCTGACCTTCGACGCCGCCTGGGCGAGCTTCGGCCGCCTGCGGCCGGTGCACACGTCGGGCGTCATCTTCGGCTTCGGCGGCAACGCGCTGATCGCCACCTCCTTCCATGTCCTGCAGCGCACCTCGCGGGCGCGGCTGGCCGACCAGTTCAGCCCGTGGTTCGTGCTGATCGGCTACAACCTGTTCTGCGTGGTCGCCGCCAGCGGCTACCTGCTCGGCGTCACCCAGTCGAAGGAATATGCCGAGCCGGAATGGTATGCCGACATCTGGCTGGTGATCGTGTGGGTGGTCTACTTCCTGCTCTACATCCGCACGCTGATGCGCCGGCAGGAGCCGCACATCTACGTGGCCAACTGGTACTACATGGCCTTCATCCTGGTCGTGGCGGTGCTGCACATCGTCAACAACCTCGCCATGCCGGTGTCGCTGTCCCACGCCAAGAGCTATTCGCTGTTCTCGGGCGTGCAGGACGCGATGACGCAGTGGTGGTACGGCCACAACGCGGTCGCCTTCTTCCTGACCGCCGGCTTCCTCGGCATGATGTACTACTACATGCCCAAGCGGGCCGGGCGGCCGATCTTCTCCTACCGGCTGTCGATCATCTCCTTCTGGGGCATCACCTTCCTCTACATGTGGGCGGGCTCGCACCACCTGCACTACACGGCGCTGCCGCACTGGGTGCAGACGCTCGGCATGACGTTCTCGGTGATGCTGCTGGTGCCGTCCTGGGCCTCGGCCGGCAACGCGCTGGCGACGCTGAACGGCGCCTGGCACAAGGTGCGCGACGACGCCACGCTGCGCTTCATGATGGTGGCGGCGGTGTTCTACGGCCTGTCGACCTTCGAGGGATCGTTCATGGCGATCCGGCCGGTCAACTCGCTGTCGCACTACACCGACTGGACCGTCGGCCACGTGCATGCCGGCGCGCTCGGCTGGGTGGCGATGATCACCTTCGGCTCGATCTACGCGCTGGTGCCGTGGATGTGGAAGCGGCAGGCCATGTATTCGCCCAAGCTGGTCGAGGTCCACTTCTGGTTGGCGCTCGCCGGCACCATCGTCTACGTCTTCGCGATGTGGAACTCGGGCATCATCCAGGGCCTGATGTGGCGCACGTACAATGACGGCGGCACGCTCGCCTACTCCTTCATCGACAGCCTGGTCGCCATGCATCCCTACTACATCGCGCGCGCCTTCGGCGGGCTGCTGTTCCTCGCCGGCGCGATCGTCGGCTCCATCAACGTCTGGATGACCATCCGCGCCTCGCGGCTGGAGGCGGCAGCAGGGGCCGATGCCGACCTGCCGGCGCGGCCGGCCGGCGCCGTGGTGGCGGGGGAGTAGCGCCATGGCTTCCGAGTTCTTCCACCGCAAGGTCGAGCGCAACACGATCGGCTTCGTGCTCGCCATCATCGGCGTCGCCTCGATCGGCGGCATCGTCGAGATCGCGCCGCTGTTCACCATCCACGAGACGGTCGAGGAGGCGCCGGACATGCGCCTCTACACGCCGCTCGAGCTCGCCGGCCGCAACATCTACATCCGCGAGGGCTGCTATGCGTGCCATTCGCAGATGATCCGCACGCTGCGCGACGAGGTCGAGCGCTACGGCCCGTACTCGCTGGCGGTCGAATCGAAATACGACCACCCGATGCTGTGGGGCTCCAAGCGCACCGGGCCGGACCTCGCCCGCATCGGCGACAAATATTCCGACGCCTGGCACGTGCGCCACCTGATCGACCCGCGCGAGGTGGTGCCGGAATCGATCATGCCGAAATATGGCTGGCTGGCGCGGACGGAGCTCAGGACCGCCGACCTCGGCGAGCATCTGGCCGCCCAGCGCGCCGTCGGCGTGCCCTATACGCCCGAGATGATCGAGAACGCGACCGCCGACGCCTATGCGCAGGCCACCCCGGACAGCGCGGGGGCCGGCGGCGTCACCGAGCGCTACGGCGATGCGACGCAGATGCGCGTCTTCGACGGCGACGCCGCGCGCGTCACCGAGATGGACGCGCTCGTCGCCTACCTGCAGATCCTCGGCCGGCTGACGGAGGCCGCCTATGGCGAGCAGCCGACGGCGGCAACGGAGTAAGCCATGGAAATCGCACACGAAACGCTCGTCGCGCTGTCCAAGAGCTGGGGCCTGTTCTACCTCGTCGGTTTCTCGCTCTGCGTGATCGTCTATGCCTGCTGGCCGGGCAACCGGCAGGCCTTCCAGCGCGCCAAGACGAGCATCCTCGACGAGGACGACACGCCACGGGGGCCGCAGGCATGAGCAGCTATACCGGCAAGCCGGATCCGGTGACCGGCCGGGCGACGACCGGCCACGAATGGAACGGCATCGAGGAGTTGGAGACGCCGATCCCGCGGCTCGTCTTCTTCTTCCTCGGCGCGGCGTTCCTGTTCGCGGTGATCTGCTGGATCCTCTATCCGACATGGCCACTGGTCTGGAGCTACACCAGGGGCGTGCTGGGCACCGACCAGCGCTCGGTGGTGACCCGGCAGGTCGAGGAGGCGGCGGCGGAGCGCTCGGCCTGGACGGCGCGGGTGATGGACGAGAGCCCGGCCGACGTCGCGGCCGACCCGGCGCTGATGCGGCTGGTCAACGAGGCCGGCCACACGCTGTTCGTCGACAATTGCGCGGCCTGCCACGGCACCCGCGCGACGGGCGGGCTCGGCTTCCCGAACCTGACGGCCAAGGCCTGGCTGTGGGGCGACGGCTCGCCCGAGGCGATCGAGGAGACGATCCGCATCGGCATCAACTCGACCAACGACGACACGCGCGCCTCGCAGATGCTCGCCTTCGGCCGCGACGGCGTGCTGGACACGCAGAAGATCGACGCGGTGGTGGCCTATGTGCGGTCGCTGTCCGGCCTGAAGCCGGCGGCGGGCGACGACGCGGCGCGCATCGAGGCGGGCAGACAGGTCTTCGCCGACAATTGCGCCTCCTGCCACGGCGAGGAAGCCAAGGGCAATCGCGACCTCGGCGCGCCCGACCTGACCGACGCCAACTGGCTCTACGGCAGCGACGCCTATTCGGTGTTCACCACCGTCTATGGCGGCCGGCAGGGGCACATGCCGCACTGGGGCGCCCGGCTTTCGCCGCTCGACACGCGCATCTTGGCGCTCTACGTCCACGGCCTGACGAGGCCCGCGCAATGAGCGCCGGCGCGGAGCGCGGGAGCAGGCCAGTCCGCCGCAACTGGCGGCTGATCTCGGCGGCCATCGTGACGGCGGCGCTGCTCGTCTTCGTCGCCGCCAACACCCATCTCGTCTACGTCGCCTTCGCCTCGCGGCCGGACTGCGTGCCGCATGCGAAGGAGGCCGGCGGCACGACCTACCGTGCGGCCCAGTCCGCCTGCTGAAAGGAGCGCGGGGATGACTCACGTCGAACAATCCGAGCGGATCGTCCCGCTGGCCGAGCAGCGGCGGCGCTACCTGAAGCCGACCGCGGCCTTCGGCTGGCTGGCGGCCGGCTGGCGCGACTTCGCCGCGCGGCCGGGACCGAGCCTCGCCTACGGCATCGCGGTCTTCCTCGTCTCGGCGGTGATCGTCGGCGGCCTCTACCGGCTGGACCTCGACTACATCCTGTTCCCGGCGCTGGCCGGCTTCATGGTGGTCGGGCCGCTGATCGCGATCGGCCTCTACGAGAAGAGCCGGGCGCTCGAGGCGGGCGAGCCGGTAAGCCTCGGCCGCATGCTGGTCGTCAACGCCCGCTCGGGCGGGCAGGTGCTCTACACCGGCGCGATCCTGTGCCTGCTGATGCTCCTGTGGATGCGGGCCGCCGTCATCATCTACGCGCTGTTCTTCGGGCTGCGGCCGTTCCCCGGCCTCGACCACATCGCCGAGATGCTGTTCACCACGCCGGAAGGGTGGGGGATGCTGATCGTCGGCTCGGTGGTCGGCGGCCTGTTCGCGGCCTTCTCCTTCGCCATCAGCGTGTTCGCCATCCCGATGCTGCTCGACCAGCGGCTCGACGCCTTCACCGCGATGGGCACCTCGATCTCGATGGTGTTCCGCAACATGCCGGTGATGATCATGTGGGGCGCGATCGTGCTGGTGCTGTTCCTGCTCAGCGTGGCGACCGGACTGCTCGGCCTGATCGTCGCCTTCCCCGTGCTCGGCCACGCGACCTGGCACGCCTACAAGGCGATCAGATGAGCATGGCCGCGATCGCCGACGCCGCCCGCCCGGCTCCCGCCGGCCGCGCGTCCGCGCGCGAGGAGATCCGGCTCGCCAGCCGCGACCTCGGCCAGGGCCTGCGTCAGACCGACCTGTCGGTGCCCGGCGTGCACTGCGCCGGCTGCATCCGCACGGTCGAGAACGGGCTGCGCAAGCTCGACGGCGTGGAACACGCGCGCGTCAACCTGTCGACCAGACGGGCCAGCGTGCAATGGCGCGGCGAGGAGGCACCGGACCTGCTCTCGGCGCTCGACACGCTCGGCTTCCCCGGCCACCTCGCAGAGACCGGCGGCGACCGCATGGACCCGGAGCTGGGGCGGTTGATCCGGGCGCTCGCGGTCGCCGGCTTCGCGGCGATGAACATCATGCTTCTCTCCGTCTCGGTCTGGTCGGGGGCGGACGAGGGGACGCGGCAGGCTTTCCACTGGATCTCGGCGGCGCTGGCGTTCGCGTGCCTCGCCTATTCCGGCCGCGTCTTCTTCCTGTCGGCCTGGTCGGCGCTCAGGCGCGGCCGCACCAACATGGACGTGCCGATCTCGATCGGCGTCAGCCTCGCCTTCGCGCTCAGCCTGTTCGACACGGCGACCGGCGGCAGGCACGCTTATTTCGACGCCGCCACGACGCTGATTTTCTTCCTGCTGATCGGCCGCACGCTCGACCATGTGATGCGCGAGAAGGCGCGGGTGGCCGTGCGCGGCTTGGCGCGGCTGGCGCCGCGCGGGGCGACCGTGATCGAGGCCGACGGGCGGCGCCTGCACCTGCCGGTCGAGGAGATCGCGCCGGGCATGCGGATCCTGCTCGCGGCCGGCGACCGCGTGCCGGTCGACGCGGTGGTGGAGGAGGGCGTCTCCGACCTCGACTGCGCCATCGCCACCGGCGAGAGCGCGCCGCGGCGCGTGGCGCCGGGCGCCGCGATCCAGGCCGGCACGCTCAACCTGTCCGGCCCGCTGACGATCCGCGCCAGCGCCCGCGCCGACGAGTCCTTCCTCGCCGAGATGGTGCGGCTGATGGAGGCGGCCGAGGGCGGCCGGGCGCGCTACCGCCGCCTCGCCGACCGCGCGGCCGCGCTCTATTCGCCGGTGGTGCATGCGACGGCCTTCGCGACCTTCCTCGGCTGGATGGCGCTCGGCGGCGGGCTGCACCAGTCGATCACCGTTGCGATCGCCGTGCTCATCATCACCTGCCCCTGCGCGCTCGGCCTCGCCGTGCCGATCGCGCAGGTGATGGCGGCGCGGCGGCTGTTCGAGGCGGGCATCATGGTCCGCGACGGCTCGGCCATCGAGCGGATGGCCGAGATCGACACCGTCGCCTTCGACAAGACCGGCACGCTGACGCTCGGCCGGCCGCGGCTGGTCGAGGACGGGAAGACCGCGCCCGGCGACCTGGAGATCGCGGCGGCGATCGCGGCCCGCTCTGGCCACCCGCTGTCGCGCGCCATCGCGGCGGCAGGGAAGGGCACGCAGCCGGTGCTGACGGACGTCTCCGAGCATCCCGG
>JAFKJY010000078.1 GCA_017305835.1 Hyphomicrobiales bacterium | reverse complement strand
ATCCCATACGTCGACCTCGAGTCGGCTCACCTGCCGAGCCGGACACTCCGTCTGTTCTTCGCTGATGGTGTTCCGGATGGAACGATCGTAGCCGAGATCGTGAACTGGTCGGGCAAGGTACTGGTAGCCCCTCGGCCGAAACTTGGCTCGCTTCTGAAGCGGGCAGAAGCGTCACGTACAGGCATTTATGTGCTGACGGGTCCCGATCCGGATAGGCCGGAAGGTGTCATGGCTTATGTCGGCGAGGCCGACAATGTTGCTGCACGTCTGCGTCACCATCTGAGGTCTGCAGATAAGGACTTCTTCGATCGGATAGCAATTGTCGTCAGCGCTGACGACAACCTGACCAAAGCTCATGCTCGGTTCCTGGAGAGCCAGTTGATCCGGCAACTAAGGCAGGCCGGGCTTGCCTCTCTGTCGAATGAGACGGAACCAGACTTTCAACGGCTGCCGGAAGCCGACCGGGCAGACATGCGCTATTTTGCTACCCAGCTGACTTTTCTGCTTCCTGTCCTCGGTTTCGACCTCTTTCGGAAGCCGCAAATACGGGCGACGACCGCTGGAGCAGCATCAATGCGGGACGACGGTACCTTCATCTTTTCCACCGCCGGCGCATCGGCGACCGCCCGCGAGACAGACGATGGCTTTGTCGTAATGGCCGGCTCTACGGCGCGACGCACACCGACGGGGACATTCCCTGCGGGCTACCTCGCGCTGCGCGACCAGCTCGTCGCGGGCGGCAAGCTGGCCGCTGGGCAGACGCCCGACCTCTACACGTTCACAGCCGACGTGGCGTTCACAAGTCCGAGCACGGCGGCATCGATCGTGGCAGCGCGCAGCGCCAGCGGTCCGCGCGAGTGGAAGGTCGAAGGGACCGGGCAGATGTATAAGGATTGGAAAGACTCGGCGCTGGCGTGATGTCGGTGCCTGCGCGTCGTTAGCAGCCGGCGCGCCAGCCTACACTGATAATCCTCGAGCATGCTCGCCTTGCTCACATCCTCGCCGGGATAACCGGCTCGCAGCCGAGCGAGACGGATGTATCCACATCCAGGTCTTCCGTCGGCCATTTCGGAGCTGGCACCAATCAGTCCTATGGTTCGGCGGCTGCAATTGCCGCAGGCTTAGCCGGCTTCCGCTTGGGTGCCCATTGGACAGCAAGATCGGCGGCGAGTTGCCTAAGCGTGGCGACCTCAAAGGCGTCGGAGCTACCCCGGATATAGGCCACGAAGTTGAGACGCCGACTGCCACGGATCATCCACAGGGCAATCGAATCCGGAACAATCGTGGGCCGTCCGTAGACTATCTGGCGCGGCAGCCCGAGTTCCGGGATCGCATGACAGATCAGTTCCACGCAGAACACGACCTGCGGGGTGGACATGTCGAAGTGGAAGTCGAACGGCTCGCCGACCCGCTCGAACAGCCTGAGAGCCGATCGCCTTTTCCAGTTCGGCGTGGGAATGGAAGGCCGGATGATCACCACGCGGTCGGTGTTGAGCACACGTTCGGGCGGCGATACGCGCACGCCCCCCTGGTCGGCTTCGACAAAACGTCCGCCGGCTCTGATCGCATCATGCAACGGTTTCACCGCTGGATGATCCCACGCGCCGATTGCACGCAGGTCGCGCTCGTCTCCTACATAGACGGCAGAATGCTGGAACATGCCGGGAATGGTATGGCCCGACAGACGCCCTTTGGAGCTGACGAGGACGATGTCCATCGGATGCAGGCGCGAGAGGACGGCCTGTCTCGCCTCACCGGAGGTAAGGTAGCCGCGGCGCCAGGCAATATGGGCAATGACCCGCCCGACCACCGGAGCGGACGGCTCGGCGATTCTGACCAGCCAGGATGGAGTCCGCTCGTTGTCGACGCAGCAATGATCGAGCCCCATCCTACCGGTATCGATCAGACTGCCCCGCGCGCAACCGCTCGTAAGCACGGTTAGCAACAGGACCACACATGCACGCAGAAACATGGTTCCCACGGACAGACGCAGCGCATCCGCCCCCCCCCAATTCATCACCGGGTCGAAGCGCCCCGCGCGCGTCCGCCCCGTACAATTCTGAACGATGCCGAAGCCCATCCCGTCAAGCGTCAGCGAAGGGCGCTGCTGTGCGGACCGTCTCCGGTATTCAAGGACGCGATTGCGTTTCGATGACCGATCCGTCCGGGAAGACCACTCGTCGATTGACGCATAAGTTGAAATGACATAGGAAAGTTTGTGACTGATTACTAACATTAGGGAAATCCCATGCGCAAGTCGGCGGACCTTCGCAAGGCCGAGATCGTCGCCGCGGTGCTGGACCTGGCCGACAGGATCGGGCCGGACCGGGTGACGACCGGGGCGGCGGCCTCGGTGATCGGAGTGACGCAGGCGGCGCTGTTCCGGCATTTCCCGACCAAAGCAGAACTCTGGCAGGCCGTGGCCGAGTATGTGGCCGAAGGGCTGACGGCGGCGTGGGACGACGCCTTGAGCCGCACCGGCGGGCCGATCGTGCGGCTGCGCGCGCTCATCGCTGCGCAATTCGCGCAGATCGCGGCGACGCCCGCCCTTCCGATGCTGCTGTTCTCGCGCGAACTGAACGTCACCAATGCGGAGTTGCGCACCACCTTTCGCGATACGCTCATGGCCTTTCACGGCCTGCTCGCGCGCGAGGTCGATTCCGGACGGAAGGCAGGTCTCATCCGCGATGACATTGCAGCAAACGATGCGGCGGTGCTTCTGACCTCACTCGTACAGGGCGTCGCGATCCGTTGGGCACTCGGAACGCGCGATTTCGAACTGAGCGATGAGGGGCTGCGGCTGTTCGACGTGCAATGCCGGCTTCTGGTCGTCGAAGGAAGCTAGACGATGCGGCGCATCTGGCTCTCGGGGATATTCCTGGCAGTCATTGCCGGAAGCGCCTTCCTGTTCCTTACGGGGCGTCCGCTGACGGTAACGGTCGTTGAGCCGGAGCACGACGTCGCCCTTCGCATCTATGGCCTCGGCACCGTCGAGGCGCGGATCCTCAGCCGTGTGGGCTTCGAGGTGGGCGCGGCGCTCGACTCGCTGGCCGCCGATGCCGGGGACGGCGTGGTCAAGGGGCAGGAACTGGGCGTTCTGCGCTCTGCCGAGCAGGAGGCGCGGGTGGCGCGCGCCCATGCGGCAGTGGCGGCCAATAAGGCCAATCTTGCCAAGGCCGATGCGGCGGTCGTGCGCGCCCGCGCCATGCTGGCGCAGCGCGAGGCGGCGAACCGCCGCCAGCAGGGGCTGGCGCAGCGCGATGTCACCTCGATCCAGCGCGCCGAGGAGGCGCAGCGCGACGAGGATGTGGCGCGCGCCGATCTGGCCGTGGCCGAGGCCGACCTCGCGGTAATCATGGCACAGGGATTGGATGCGACGGCCGCCTTGCAGCAGGAGGAGACCCTTCTCGCCCACCATCGTCTGGTCGCGCCCTATGATGCGCTCATTGTCGCGCGCCATGCCGAGCCGGGAACGGTGGTGAAGGCCGGCGATCCGATCTTCACCCTGATCGACCCGGCCACCGTATGGATTCAAGCCTATGTCGACGAGGAGCGCGCCGGCCGGCTCGCGCGGGGCCAGACAGGCACGATCCGGCTGCGGTCCCACCCTTCGGCCGAGTTCCATGGCGCCATCGTCCGCATCGGCATCGAAAGCGACCGGGTGAATGAGGAGCGCCGCGTCTGGCTCGCCTGCGCCGACTGTCCGCCGGAGATGTTTCTCGGCGAGCAGGCCGAGGTGCGCATCCTGACCGGCACGCGCGCGACCGCGCTGATGGTGCCCGAGGTGGCGATCGCCGGCTTTGATGGTTATCGGGGCACGGTCTGGGTCGTGCGGGACGGACGCCTCGCGCGGGCGGAGCTGACGTTCAGCGCGCGCGACGATCGCGGCCGGGTCGAGGTGGCGGACGGCTTGCCCGACGGGGCCGCAATCGTTGCCCGGCCGCTGGAGGGCGCGGCCGAGGGCAGGCGCGCCCGCGTCGGCGAGGCGCCATGAACCTCGCGCTCAAGGACATCCGACACGGCCTGTTCCGCTTCGTCCTGACCTGCTTCGGGCTGGGGCTTTTGATGACCGTGGTCCTGGCGATGATCGGCATCTACAACGGGCTCGTCTCGGATGCGCTGGCGGTGGTCAAGGCGCCGGCGGCCGATATGTGGGTTGTCGAGGCCGGAACCAAGGGTCCGTTCGCGGAAGGCTCCAGCATTCCGGTCGACACGCGCGACGCGGTGGCGCGGATGCCCGGCGTGGCCGAGGCCGGCGCGATCAATTACCAGAACGTCGAGGCGCCGCATGCCGGGCGCACCTTGCGTCTCTACGTCGTCGGCTACGAGCCGGGTCGTCCCGGCGGGCCGCGGGCGATCGCCGAGGGGCGCGGCATCGGCGCCGGCCACTTCGAGCTGGTCGCCGACCGCAAGACCGGCCTTCTGCCCAGCGAGACGATCCGGCTCGGGCGCCACCGTTTCGCCGTGGTCGGGCTGGTCGAGGGGGCGATGAATTCGGGCGGCGATCCGGCGGTCTATGTCACGCTCGCCGACGCGATGGCGCTCCAGGCCGAGCTCGACCCGGCCGCCCAGCGGGTGCAGGCCGCGCGCGGCGCCGTTTCCGTCAAGTCCGCATCCGTCGCCGCGGTCATCGCCCGCATGGCGCCGGGCGCCGATGTCGATCTTCTGGCCGCCACCGTGCGCCAGTGGAAACACCTCGCCGCAATGACCCAGGCCGAACAGGAGGAACTGCTGCTCGCCTCGGTGGTCGACAAGGCGCGCCGGCAGATCGGTCTGTTCCTCGGCATTCTGCTATCCGTCAGCGCCGTGGTGATCGCGCTCATCATCTACACGATGACGATGGAGAAGCTGAAGCAGATCGCCACGCTGAAGCTGATCGGCGCGCCCGACCGCACCATCGTTGCGCTGATCGTCGAGCAGGCGCTGATCCTCGGCGCGTCGGGCTGGGGGATCGGGCTGATGCTGATCCTCGCGGTCAAGGACTATTTCCCGCGCCGCGTGGTGCTGGAGCCGTTCAACATCACGGTGCTTGCCGGCATCATCGCCGTCGTGTGCCTTCTGTCCTCCGCGCTCGGCGTGCGGGCGGCGATGAAGGTCGATCCGGCCACCGCGCTCGGGAGCTGAGATGGCGCTCGGCGATACCCTCGTCGAGGTCTCGGGCGTCGCCAAGCATTTCGGCGAAGGCGAGACCCGCGTCGACGCCCTGCGCGCGGTCGATCTGACGGTCCGCGCCGGCGAGGTGATCGCACTGCTCGGCCCGTCCGGCTCGGGCAAGACGACGCTGCTCAACATCATCGGCTGCATCCTCGCCCCCTCGGCGGGGCGGGTGGCGCTCGACGGCGAGCCGGTGTTCGACGGCAAATGGCTGCGGCGCGACCTGCGGCGGCTCAGGCTCGACAAGATCGGCTTCATCTTCCAGGCGCACAATCTCCTGCCCTTCCTGACGGCGCGGGAGAACGTCTCCGTGGTGCTCGACCTCGCCGGCCTGCCCGCCGAGGAGGGCAGGGCACGGGCGCGCGAGCTGCTGGAATACCTCGAGGTGGGGCACCGCGCTGCGGTCAAGCCCGCCTTGCTTTCGGGTGGCGAGGCGCAGCGCGTGGCGATCGCCCGCGCGCTCGCCAACCGCCCCCGCATCATCCTCGCCGACGAACCCACCGCCGCGCTCGACGGCGCACGGGCCGGGCTGGTGATGGACCTGTTGCGCAAGCTCGCCGTCGAGCAGGAGGCTTGCATCGTCACCGTCACCCATGACGAGAAGATCTTCGACCGTTTCGACCGGCTGGTCCACCTGCGCGACGGCCGCCTCGCCCACGCCTGACCCGGAGACATCCCATGCCCGCAACACGATCCCGGTTCCTCACCATCGCCGCCGCCGTCGCCGCGATCTTCGGCCTGCTGACCGTCGTTTTGGGCGGCAGGGCGCTGTTCGGCGGCGTCGACATGGGCGCGGTGGTGCCGTTCGTGCTGTGGTTCAACTTCGTCGCCGGGTTCGCCTACGTCCTGGCCGGGATCGGGCTGTGGCGGCGCGCGCGCTGGGCGCCGATGCTGTCGCTCGGAATCGCGGTGGCCACGGCCGCGGTCTTCGCCGCCTTCCTGTGGCATGTTCTGTCGGGCGGCGCATGGGAAGCGCGCACCATGGGCGCGATGATCCTGCGCACCGGCATCTGGGCTGCTATCGCGGCACTCGTGTTGCGGTGCAAGAAAGCCTGACTGGGCCCTTCACCCAGCCAGCCAGCGACGGCGGCCTCCCTTTCCCGGAGACCGCGACTGCGCCAGCCAGGAACCTGACATGACACGATTTCCGCCCTTTGACCTGTCGCTGGTCCTTTCGCTTGCCGCCGTTTTCGGCATGGCTATGGCCGCAGCCGGCAGGTGGCTGCCGAGCGAGGCTCTCGGCATTCTGGAGCTTCCGGGCCTAGTGATCGTCTACCTGGCGGGCGGCTTGCCGACCGCCTGGCGCGCGTCGTCGGCTCTATGGCGCAAGCATGTGCTCGACATCGACCTGCTGATGATCGCCGCGGCAATCGCCGCTGCAGTGGTCGGCGCGCCGTTCGAGGGCGCGGTGCTGCTAACGCTGTTCAGCATCTCGACCACACTCGAGGAACGCGCGCTCGGCCGGGCGCGGCGCGCCATCGAGGCGCTGATGGCGCTGCGCCCCGAGATGGCGCTGCGCAAGACCGCCGCCGGCGGCGTCGAGGAGATCCCGGCTGCAGCGCTCACCGTCGGCGACATCGTTATGCTGCGTCCCGGAGCCCGGGTGCCGACCGATGGCGTGGTCATCAGCGGAAGCGGTGGCATCGACGAGGCCAACATCACCGGCGAATCCATGCCCGTATCCAAGGAAGCAGGCGCACAGGTCTTCGAGGCCACGGTCAATCTGGACGGGGTGCTGGAAGTCGAGGTCTCGCGCAGCGTCGGCGACAGCACGATCGCACGCATGATCCGGCTGGTGACGGAGGCGCAGGCCGCCCGCGCCCCCTCCGAGCGGTTCAGCGAATGGTTCGGGCAGCGCTATACGGCCGCGGTCATGGCGGGGGCGGTGGTCGCCTTCGCCGCCTTCTGGGGACTGGGGCGCGACTGGGAGGAGGCGCTCTACCGGGCGGCGACGCTGCTGGTCGCGGCCAGCCCCTGCGCCATCGTCATTTCGGTTCCCGCCGCCATCCTGTCGGCGCTTTCGGCGGCGGCGCGCGGAGGCGTGCTGTTCAAGGGCGGAGGCGCGCTGGAGACGCTGGCCACCATCGACACCTTCGCCTTCGACAAGACGGGAACGCTGACCACCGGCCGCGGCGAAGTGACGAAAATCATTGCGCCGGACGGCAGTGTGTATCGCTTCCTGTCTGTGCCAGTCGGTCTCGAGGCGCATTCGGAGCCATGATAAACGCTTGTCCTCTAGGCGCGAGAGCAGCGTCCCGTCGAACCAGTGGTTCACCTTGGTGTGAATAGCCCCGAGTTTCATGGACGCCTTCGGGTTATATTTCCTGCTGACGTCCAAACGAAACGGCCTCCTGCCAATCCGGGGTGGTTCATGCCGACGAATATTGTAGCGGCAAACAAATGCAGCGTGACGAGGACGAAGTGGCTCATGGTCGCTGCGTGCGGGCTCAGCCGGTGACGGCGCCTTCGTTGGCCGGGCGCGCGAGCGCGGCAAACTTGGCCAGCACACCGCGCCGGTAGCGCGGTTCGGGTTGTCGCCAGGCAGCGCGGCGCCGCGCGATCTCGGCCTCGCCCACCTCCAGCTGCAGCAGGAGCCGGTGCGCGTCGATGGTGATCATGTCGCCCTCCTCGACCAGCGAGATTGTGCCGCCTGCATAGGCTTCCGGTGCGACGTGCCCGACCACCATGCCCCATGTGCCGCCCGAAAAGCGGCCGTCGGTGACCAGCCCGACGCTCTCGCCGAGGCCACGCCCGACAAGCGCCGAGGTGGGGGCCAGCATCTCCGGCATGCCCGGCCCGCCTTTCGGTCCGAGATAGCGCAACACCACAACGTCGCCCGGCCTGATCCTGTCGGCCAGGATCGCCTCCATCGCCGACTGCTCGTCGTCGAAGACCCGCGCCGGACCGGTGATCGCCGGGCTTTTCAGGCCGGTGATCTTGGCCACCGCGCCATCCTCGGCGAGGTTGCCTTTCAGGATGGCGAGGTGGCCCTCGCGGTAGAGCGCCTTTTCGATCGGCATGATGACATGCTGGTCGGCGCGCGGCGTGTCCGGCACGGCGGCCAGTTCCTCGGCCAGCGTGCGGCCGGTGACGGTGAGGCAGTCGCCGTGCAGCAGGCCGGCGCCGAGCAGCATCTTCAGCACCTGCGGAATGCCGCCGGCCCGGTGCAGATCAACCGCCATATAGCGGCCGGACGGCTTCAGGTCGCACAGCACGGGCACCTTGCGGCGCACGCGCTCGAAATCGTCGAGCGTCCAGTCGATCCCGGCCGCATGGGCGATCGCGAGGTAATGCAGCACGGCGTTGGTGGAGCCGCCGATCGCCATGATGAGCGCCACCGCATTCTCGATCGACCTTCGCGTCACGATGTCGAGCGGGCGGATGTTCTTCTTCACCGCCTCGACCAGCACGCGGCCGGATTCGGCCGCGCTGTCGACCTTCTCACGGTCGGGACTGGCCATCGTGGAGGAATAGATCAGCGACATGCCGAGCGCCTCGAACGAGGAGCTCATCGTGTTGGCAGTATACATGCCGCCGCATGAACCGGTCGACGGGCAGGCGTGGCGCTCGATCCCCTCGAAATCCTCCTCGTTCATGGTGCCGGCCATGAAGGAGCCGACCGCCTCGAAGGCGGAGACGATCGACAGGTCCTGCCCCTTCCAGCGGCCCGGCCTGATGGTGCCGCCATAGACGTAGATCGCCGGCGCATTGGCGCGCAGGATGCCGATCATGCCGCCCGGCATGTTCTTGTCGCAGCCGCCCAGCACCAGCACGCCGTCCATCCACTGGCCCTGCACCGAGGTCTCGACGCAGTCGGCGATCACTTCGCGCGAGACGAGTGAATATTTCATGCCTTCGGTGCCCATCGACATGCCGTCCGAAATCGTCGGCGTGCCGAACATCTGCGGATTGGCTCCTGCGGCCTTGATGGCAAAGGCGGCGGCATCGGCAAGCGGCTGGAGACCGGCATTGCAGGGCGTGATCGTGGAATGGCCGTTGGCGATACCGATCATCGGCTTGTCAAAATCGCTCTTCTCGTAGCCGAGCGCATAATACATGGCCCGGTTCGGGGAGCGGGCTACGCCCTGGGTGATGTGCTTTGAACGTTCGTTGAAAGGCATGGAGGGAACCTTCTGCGGCCCGGCGATTGTCAGACGGTGTCGGTCCTCACTATACAAAATCCAGCGTGTAAGTCGACTTGGTGCGCGTCCAGTTGATGAGCTGTGATAGGGCATCGGCCTGGTCGTCATGCTTGCCGTTCGGGAACGCCATCAGCTCCGTCCGGAACCCGTCCAGCCAGGGTGCGCTGGTAGGAAGTAAGATGGCGCCCGCCTCGATCTTCGCCGTGCAGGCGAACATCCTGACCACCTTATCCCCCTCGGGCAAGATCGCCTTCGCGAACACGTGGTCGTGCCGAAGATCCTGAATGAGGCTCTGGCCCGAGCCTTTGTCTTCGATGAGAACGATGTCGGCCTTCCAGCGTTCCTTCTCACGCACGATGCGCTTCTTCAACGCGGGGTAGTCGAGGCGCTCGCGCACGATATCGAGGATGTAGATCGCGTCCTTTTCCACTCGTGCGGTGATGCCGACCGAGAAGTCGGCGAGTTGGTTGCTCTTCGACGCCGTGTCCCAGCTCTGGACGATCTTGGTCGCATAGCTCTTCTTGGGCAGCGGTTCGGCCCAGCGCTCGAACCAGCTCCACTTGACCATGTCGCCTCCGGGCGGAACGGGCTGTTGCTGGTACTGGGCGGAGAAGGCGGCCGACCCCATCGACGCACGCAGAACTTCCAGCACGTTCAGCGGCTCGCGCTCCGGATGAAGCAACTCGCCGGGGTGACGTCGATGGATACGTCCGGGACCGATCGGAATGGCAACCGCCTCGTCGGCAAAGGCCGGGAGGTCGAGATGGACCCATTCGCCGGTTTGCTTGACGTGGCCGACGAGATCATCGACGTGGAGGCGCTGCATGACGATCACGATGGCGTCGTTGCGCTTGTCGTCGAGACGCGAGAGCAGCGTCTCGTCGAACCAGCGGTTGACCTTGGTGCGCTCCGCTTCCGACTGCGCGTCGGCCGCCTTCATTGGATCATCGATGATAACGATGGACCCGCCGCGGCCGGTCAGTGCGCCGCCTACCGTCGCTGTCAGACGGTAGCCGCCCGCAGTCGTCCTCACCTCGTCTTCGGTTTCCTTGCGCGGATCGATCCGCATCCATGGATAGAGCGCCCTGTACCAGTCGGCCCTGGCGACGCGGCGGAACTGGTTGGCGTAGTCCGCCACAAGCGTCCGGGCATAGGAGACGGAGATGATCCGCTTATGCGGATCATGGCCGAGCACCCATGCCGGGAATGCCACGGATGTGATCAGGGATTTGAGGCTGCGCGGCGGCAGGGTTATGATCAGGCGCTTGATCTTGCCGGCCGCCACCTGCTCAAGATGATAGGCTATCGCCTCCAGATGCCAGTTGTGCAGATAGACATGGCCCGACATCAGCTCATGGAAGCAGCGCTCTGTAAACGCAGCGAGCTTCTGCCGCAGCAACGCCTCGAACAGCCGCTTGTCCGAGACGGTCATTCGCCCGGCACCTCATCGCCGCCACGCAGATGTCGCACCAGGATGGCCTCATCTTCTTCCCGCAGGCGCGCGGCCGCGGCCGCGTCGATGGCTTCAGCAACTTCACTGGCCAAGCCATGGTCCCGGGCGATCTTGAGGATGTGATCGGTCGCCTTTGAATCGCCCTTCAGGGCATTGTTCATATTGGTCTGGATCAACGCCTCGAGTTTGGTCATCCGCTTCTTGCCGCGAGGTGTCTGCACCGTGATCTTCTCGTGCAGCGTCGCCGCCACGATCGCCTGGAAGCTCTTGCAGCCTCTCGGCCTCCCCTTCGGGTTTCCGGACTGGCCCGGTCGGAAGCGACTGTGCACCGGCGGTCTGCCGTAGCCCACAGTATAGGAAGGGGCCGGATCCCCGTTGTCGGATGCCTCCGGCGTTTCCGGCTCGGCCGCAGGCATAGGCGGCTTGCGAGGATCGCTCATGAGCTCGGCTCCGCGACCGATCTCGACACTGCCTCGACATGTGCCGACGCCTGACGCCGCGCCGCGACCTGATCGAATGTCTCTCCGGTTGAAGCGAGCACGGCGTCGTCATGGGCGAAGAGCTGCCATCGGCGGATGGCGGTGTCGCAGTAGAGCGGATCGAGTTCGATCGCGCGGGCCCGTCGGCCGGTCTTCTGTGCCGCGATCAAGATCGTGCCTGAGCCGCAGAAGGGGTCGAGGATGATGCCGCCGCGCCGCGAGCAGTCCTTGATGGCATCCGCCACCATGGCGACGGGCTTGACCGTCGGGTGAAGCGCCAGCTCCTTTCGCGCGTCCTTTGTCGGCGAGGTGACGCCGCGATAGTTCCAGACGTTCGTGCGGTAGCGCCCGGTCTGGCCCAGCTCGAAGGCGTTGATATGCGGCGCCCCGCCGTTCTTGAAGGCGAAGATCAGCTCGTGGCGGGAGCGATAGAAGCTTCCCATTCCGGCATTGTCCTTCACCCAGACGATGAGGTTCTTCAGCTCGGCATACACAGCTCGGCCGGCGGCGCTGATCTCGTCGACATGCCGCCAGTCCATGCAGATGAAGTGGATCGAGCCGTCACAGCTCCAGGAGGCCAGGCGCTGGAAGGCGGTCTGCAGGAACGCGACAAACGCCTCCTCAGACATCTCCCCCGAGGCCATCGGGAACTCGCGGTGATGATCCGAGCTGCTGACATTGCCCTTGATGCGGACGTTGTAGGGCGGGTCTGTGAAGACCATCTGGGCGACATCGGGCCTACCGTCGCCGGCCGACATCAGCGCGCGATAGACCTCATCGTCACGCGCATCGCCACAGGCGAGACGATGCTCCCCGAGCTGCCAGACATCGCCCGGCCGGCTGACGGCCGTGCCCGTCACCTCCGGCGGCAGTTGATCATCGCCTTCGTCCTGCGGCGATGGCCCAGTCTCGGCCGGCTCGAGCAGCGTATCGATCTCTGCGACAGAGAAGCCGGTGATGCCTATGTCGATCTCGCCGACATCGGCCAGGAGGAGACCAAGCTCCTCACCGAGGATGTCCTCGTCCCAGCCGGCATTTTGCGCCAGCTTGTTGTCGGCCAGCACATATGCCCGCTTCTCGGTGTCCGTCATCGAGGACAAAGCGAGGCACGGCACTTCCTTCATGCCAAGGAGTTTCGCCGCCTCGACACGGCCGTGGCCGGCCAGGATCATGCCGGCATCATCGACGAGCACAGGATTGGTGAAGCCGAAGCGACGAATGCTGTCGGCAATCTGCCGCAACTGCTTCTTCGAATGCGTGCGCGCGTTCTTTGGATATGGAACGAGAGCGTCCGGCGGAAGCATGAGGAGCCGGTCACCATACGACGGGACGGCCGGATCGGCACCTGAGCGGGACTTGGCGCGGACCTTCATGCGAACTCTCCACGATTGGAGTCCGAACCATGGGTGGGGCTGTCACTGGCCGATCGGGCGTCGGCCATTTGAAGGCTCAACTCGTGGAGCAGGATCGCGGCCGAATAGAGCTTCAGGGTCATGGGCAGTTCATTCTGCGGAACCGCCGGCAGCTCAGCCACTTTCTCCGAAAGCGGCCGGAGCACGCGCTCCTCGTAACGGCGGACCGCAGCCGCCACCTGTTCTTCATCCTTGAAGTCGAACGGGAGGTCAGGGGCGAGACCCATTTCCTTCATCACCCGCAGGCGCGCCCGAGCCCGTTCAAGGCTTCGGTTCACCGCATCGAGCCCTGGAGCAGCGGCGTCCTTGAGAGCCGACGGGGCTTCGACGAAGTAGGCGATCAGTTCGAGAACGGTCTCCGCCGGCTTTGCATCACGCCGATCCCGCGCCTCTTTGAGAAGGCGCTCTTTCTCTCTCCCCCACCTGATCCGCGCACGCCGAACGTCTTTATCATCTGCGTAGCCGACGCTTCTTAAGAAGGGCGCCAGCGGGGAATGCGGTGTATGTATATAGACGTCGGCATAGCGCGCGAGCGCCCTGAGATCCCGTTCCGCATAAACGGCGGTCCCCTTGGGACGTCCGCGAGATCTCTTTGCGGGCGGTGATTGATCGGGGCTGGTCATGCGCTCTCCACGGATCGGAAAGCGCACTATGCGACTACGGTCGGCCGAAGCAACGACATTAAAATCCGAATAGGTAATTTAAATTATGAAGACTGCGACGGGCTCGGTTCGCCCGGATCTCTGCAATCCGCCTGCTGCTCCCTGTTCGTCGCGGATGTTTCGCTGTTTGCGAAGTAGGGAATTTGGGTCGCAAGGTGCTGATTTCGGTCAGCTATTACCCGTTTGCCATCCGCCGATTCCCGCATTAACGAGAAAATGTCCCTGAAAACTGACCCTTATCTGCGAAATCGCTGCCAGAGCGGGGTTCGCGAGAGACTGCCTACTGCACCACCCAGTCCTCCCCTTTTCGCCCTGCTTCGAGGCCTCGCAATAGCGCCGCGTTTTCCGCGGTTTGCGGGAGAAAGACGCCGAAGGCGGGGGAAGCTGCCATGCCGCCCGTCAGGATCGCGGCTCTGGCCGGCCGACGGCGCTTCCGCTTGCCGGGCTTTGGAAAGCGGTCATCCGGATTGACGAGCGCATTCAGAACGCTCGCGCCTGCGCTCCGCCCGGTCTCGGACCCAGCATCAGCACCATGGAGCCGAGCACGGCTGCGATGGTCGAGCCAAGCAGGATGCCGATCTTCACGCTGTCCCGAAGTGCGGGGTTGTCCGGGAACGCCAGCAGGCCGATGAACAGGCTCATGGTGAATCCGATGCCGCACAGCAGCGCCACGCCCAGCACGTGAAGGGGCGCGGCATTCGCAGGCGCGTCGGCCCAGCCCAGCTTCACGGTGGCAACCGCGGTGCCGTAGACGCCGACGACCTTGCCGACGACCAGCCCGCCTGCGACGCCGAGGGTAAGCGTGTCGGTCAGCGCGGAGGCGTTGACGCCGGCAAGCGACACGCCGGCATTGGCGAAGCCGAAGATCGGAACGATGAGGAAGGGCACGAACTTGGCGAGCGCGTGTTCGAGGCGATGCAGGGGCGAGTTGACGGCCCGTTCGCCGTCACCACCGGCCGGGCGGACGAGCGGAATGGTCAGGGCCAGCGCCACGCCTGCGACCGTCGCATGCACGCCGGACAGGAGAACGAGCAGCCAGAGCACCGCGCCGAGCACGAGATAGGGCAGCAGCATCTTCACGCCCCTGCGGTTGAGCACAAAGAGGCCGGCAAGGACGACGGCCGCGCCTCCCAGAGCCCAGAGCTGCAGGTCGCCGGTATAGAAGATCGCGATGATGACCACGGCGCCGAGATCGTCGATGATGGCGAGGGCCGTCAGGAACACCTTCATCGAGGCCGGCACGCGATTGCCGAACAGCGAAAGCACGCCCAGCGCGAAGGCGATGTCGGTCGCCGTCGGTATCGCCCAACCGCGGATCACCTCGCCGTTGCTCCAGTTGAGCGAGGCGAAGATCAGCGCCGGGACGGCCATGCCGCCGGCAGCGCAGATGCCGGGCAGTATGCGGCGCGGCCATGTCGACAGCTGCCCGTCGACGAACTCGCGCTTGATCTCCAGCCCGACGAGCAGGAAGAAGACCGCCATCAGCGCGTCGTTGATCCAGTGGCTGACGCTCAGCGGACCGACATAGGTCTTCAGAGCGCCGAAATACGTCTCGGCCAGCGGCGAGTTCGCCACGATCAGGGCGAGCGCCGCAGCCGCCATGAGGACGATGCCGCCGGACGACTCGCTGTCGATGAAGCGGCGGAACGCAGTGGGACGGACGTGCGGATTGGTGGCCATCGGTGCCTCGGACGGGATCAGCCGCTGGCGGCCCGACCAGCGCTATCACCTGCCCATGCACGGACGTGCGGACACCCGAGCCGCGTTTTGCATCATCCCGGAATGAACCGCAATGGTGCTTCCCGCTCAACGGCCAGTCGGCGGCGGGGCCGATGGCCGATCGGCAGCTTTTGTAGGGAATGCGGGCAAGCCCCCTGCCGGCCGTGCATGGCCTCTGGCGGCGCAGCCAGGGTGACAGCGAGCGCTACTAGCAGTCCCTGTTGGCTTTGGCGCTCATTCGTGATGGCATGGGGCGGCAGGTAACGAAGATGCGGCCGGGGCCGTATTGCGGAGGGAAGCGCCGATGAGCGAGGGCGAGGAGGCCGAACTGGCGGCTTTCCTGCGTGCCGCCATCGGTGGTGACGAGAAGGCCTATGCGGCGTTCCTGACGCGCGTGGCAGCGAGGGTCCGCATCTTCGCGCGGCGCAGGATCACGCAGGGCGGCGTGGACCCCGAGGATGTCGTGCAGGAAACCTTGCTGGCCATACACACCAAGCGGCATACGTGGATCGCCGACGCGCCGGTGCTTCCGTGGGTGAACGCCATCGCCCGCCACAAGCTCGTCGACGCCTTCCGGCGCCAGGGCCGGCGGATGGAGGTCGATCTCGACGACCACGCCGACAACCTCCCGCAGCCGGAGGCCGAGACGGTGACGAGCCGCGACGTCGGCCGCGCGCTGGATGCGCTTACGCCGGGCCAGCGGGCCGTGGTCTCGGCCATATCGGTCGAGGGCCGTTCCATCGCGGAGACGGCCGTCAGGCTCAGCATGAACGAGACCGCGGTGCGCGTGGCGCTGCATCGGGGTCTCAAGGCGATCGCCAGCCGGTTCGGACGGACGGCATGAAGACGGACGACCTCATCAAGGCGCTTGCCGCCGACGCATCCGCCCCCGCCATGCCGATGGGCCGGGCCTGGTCTCTCGCCGCGGGCGCGGCCATCGTGATTGCCGCCGCGGTCTTCCTGGCGACGATAGGCCCGAGGCCGGACATCGCCGCGGCGGCGGACACCGTGCGCTTCCTGTTCAAGCCCGTCGTGGCGATCGTGCTCGCCGTCACCGCCTTCATGACGCTCTCGGCCCTCTCGCGCCCGGCTGCCGACGACGGCCCTGCCATATTCAGCCTCGTGGCGGTGCCGCTTCTGCTTCTCGCCGCGGTGGCGCTCGAGCTCGCCGCGATTCCCCCGGACCAGTGGAGCGGCAGGCTGATCGGCACCAACGCCGTCGTCTGCCTCACCTGCATCCCGCTGATCGGCATCGGGCCGCTGGCCGCCTTCCTGTTCGTCCTGCGTCACGGCGCGCCGACCCGCCCGGCGCTCGCCGGGGCGGTGGCCGGTCTTCTCGCCGGCGGCATCGCCGCGACCTTCTATGCGATGCACTGCACGGACGATTCCCCGCTCTTCGTCGCAACCTGGTACACGATCGCCGTCGCCGGCCTCGCCGCGCTCGGCGCGCTCGCCGGCCCCCGCGTCGCGCGCTGGTAGCCGGGTCGACTGGCCGCTCGCCGGCCGCATCGCCGTTCACGCACAGGTGATGCGCCCGGGCGTAACCATCGCAGGTCTCTCCGCGAATGCAGCCATGACGGCCAGGACCGTCGTTCAGGAAGCAATCGAGAGGAACTGCCATGATCCACCGAATCGTTCTCGCCGCGGTGCTGCCGCTGGCCGTCGCCGCCATGCCCGCCTTTGCCCAGGACGCCATGAAGTCCGGCGGCATGGGCGCGATGGGCACAATGGGCGCGATGGGCAAAGCCGACAGCGGTCGCCTGGTCGCCATCACGATCGAGAACCTGACGACCGGCCAGGGCTTCTCCCCGGCCTTCTTCGCCACGCATGGCGCCGACGCCGCGCCCCTGTTCAAGCTCGGCGAGCCCGCCAGCGAGGCGCTGTGGAACGTCGCCGAGGCCGGCAATATCGGCCCGTTCAGCGGCGCGGCCGCCGGCGCGATCGGCACCACCTACGGCGCCGCCAGCCTCGCGATCCACACCCCTCCCGGTGCTAGCCGGACGGTCTACATCAAGGTCGACAAGGACCACCCGCTGCTGTCGGGCGTCTTCATGCTCGGCATGACCAATGACGGCTTCTCGGGCGTCAGCTCCGTCGACGCCTACAGCCTCACCGGGCCGATGACCGTCAATGCGTTGGCCTATGACGCTGGCTCGGAAAAGAACAACGAGAAACGCGGCTATCTGGGAGCGCTCGGCGACGGAAACATGCGCGACCCCGAGAACGGCGTCGTGACGCGCCACACCGGCATTCGCGGCAACGCCGACGCGCCGGCCGCCTGGAAGTTCGATCCCGCCGCCCCCGTGGCCCGCATCACGCTTGCCCCGGTCGACCACGGCGCGATGTAGCCCGCCGGATCTTCGCCCGGGTTTCGGAACGTGCCGGCCGTGGCGCAGCTCACGGCCGGCACGCCCACGGAGGCGGGCACGGGCCGGACGTTTCATCCCGCCGGGCATTGTGTTACGGCGGCCATGTGTGGCTCGATCGAGGATCGTCTTCATGGCCGGGGCGCGGACACGATATCCCATGCTTCGGCGCTCGCGCGCCTTGTGGGTCTCGCGGCGGATGTGGCGGCCCCGGCTGGTCTTCTGGAGCGGCGCCATCGCGGTCGGCATCATCAGCGTGGCGTTCGCGCGCCTGGCCGACGTCGCCCAGGAAGGCTTTCACGCGATGCTCGGCGACGGGGCTGGCTGGCGCGGCTTTCTTCCGCTGGCGGTGACCCCGGCCGGCTTCGTCGTCTGCGCCTGGCTCGCTCATGTCTATTTTCCCAACTCGCAGGGCAGCGGCATCCCGCAGGCGATCGCGGCCCGTCATCTGCGCGAGGATGAAGACCGCGACCGGCTGCTTTCGCTGAGGATGGTGGTCGGAAAGATAGGCCTGACCCTCGCCGGACTTCTGTGCGGGGCTTCGATCAGCCGGGAAGGTCCGACCGTGCAGGTCGGCGCCTCGGTCATGCTGCAGGCCGCGCGATGGGGCGGCATCGGCCAGGCCAAGGGTCTGATCCTGGCCGGCTCGGCAGCGGGCGTCGCCGCCGCGTTCAACACCCCGCTCGCGGGAATCGTCTTCGCCATAGAGGAGATGGGGCGCACCTATCAGGCGCGCACCAACGGGCTCGTGCTGACAGCCGTGATCTTCGCTGGCCTCGCCTCGCTGGGCCTCAGCGGGAACTACATCTATTTCGGCTTCACCAACGAAACCGTCGCCATCACCTCCCAATGGCCGCTGATCCTCGCCTGCGGCGTCGTCGGCGGGGCGTTCGGGGCGCTGTTCTCGGTGCTGGTGCTCAAGGCGACACGCCGCATAAGGCGATGGAATTCGCTGCAGCCGCTGAAACGCACGCTGGTCGTGGCCGCCGCATGCGGGCTGGGCGTGGCGATCATCGGCATTGCCTGCGGCGGGCTCACCTTCGGCACCGGCTATGCCCAGGCGCGCGGCGCGATCGAGGGCACGCCCCTGCCCTGGTACTTCTTCATCGCCAAGCTGGCGGCGGGCGTCCTGTCCACGGTTTCCGGCATTCCGGGCGGCCTGTTCGCGCCGTCGCTGGCCGTCGGAGCCGGGCTCGGCAGCACGCTCGGGCTGGTGTTCGGCGGCAGCGCCGGCATCGCGGCGCTGCTGGGCATGGCCGGCTATTTCGCCGGCGTCGTGCAGGCCCCCATGACGGCCTTCGTCATCATTCTGGAGATGACGGGCAACCACGACAACGTCATCGCCCTGATGTGCGCCTCGATGCTCGGCTACGGCACCGCGAGGATGATCTCGCACGAGCCGCTCTACCATGCGCTTTCCCGCCTGTTCATCGCCGACGCGATCCGCCGCCGACGCGCCGAGCAGTGAGCACGTTGCCAAGATGCGAGAACCGCCGGCCAAAGGCGATCCTCGCGGCGCCTTATGGGCTGTCAGGCCACGAGGATCCAGACCGAGGTCAGTGCGATCGTACCGGCCGCTATGCGGTTCAGCATGCCGGATGAGCCCGGCGAAGAGATGACCCGGTTGATCTGCCGGGCAAGCAGGATCGTGCCGAAGAAGACCGCGCCGACAGCCGCGAACGTGATCAGCATCACCAGCGCCATCTGCTCGAAACCGGCGATGCCGGACGGAGCGATGGCCGGCAGCAGCAGCATGTAGATCAGCAGCGTCGACGGGTTGCCCAGGCAAACCGCCAATCCCGCGCCGGCCGAAGCGAGCCAGCCATCGCTGTGCCGCCGCGTCGACGCGATGCCGGAACGGTCGTTCCACATCCTCACGGACAGCCACAGGAGATAGGCGACACCCGCGTGCTTCGCGAGCGAAAACCACTCGGGCCTGCCTTCGATCCAGACGCCGGCGCCGAGGGCAACGGCACAGACGGCGAGCATGTCACCTGCGCACAGGCCCGCCGCGAAAGCGGTAGCGCCTCCGGACCCGCGACCGAGCGAGCGTGCCACGAGAACCGCCATCACGGGACCCGGCGCTGCCGTCAAGGCCGCCAGGGCCACGAAGTACGGACCGACCGCCATGTAATCCATATCACCCCCCTCCGCCTCGCCGGACCGCATCAGGTGCGTTCCGACGTTGGGAGTTCAGCGCAAAGCGGAGGCTGGAAGTATCAGGCGATCACCTGAATTCCGCGGCGTCTCAGCAGGCCCGGGAGGTGTGTCAGCGGATGCTGGTCGGGTCCAGGAGCCCGGCCCGTACGGCCGCCAGGAGCAGGCTCGCCGTCGAGTTGACGGCAAATTTGCGCATCAGGCTGGTGCGGTGGCTGTCGACGGTCTTCGGGCTTACGCCGAGGCTCTCGGCCGCGCTGGCGTTGGTGTGGCCGCGCGCCAGGGCCTGGAGCACGGCGAGCTCGCGATCGGTCACGGCGACGCTTTCGGACGGCGCCTTCAACAGACGCTGCGCGCTGGCGCCGATCACCGTCCTTCCGGAACAGACCTGCCGGACGACTTCCACGACTTCGCTCTCGGTGTCGTCCTTGAGGCAGACGCCGTGGATTCCGGCTTCGACGAGGGTGCGGATCGTTGCCGGCGACGCCGTGCCGGTGAGCAGGACGAAGCGGGTGCCGGGCGACCAGCGCTTCGCTTCCAGGAAGACTTCCAGTCCGTTCGCGCCCGGCATATTGTAGTCGAGAATTGCGCAGTCGGGCTTGGCTTTTCTGATTTCCACGATCGCATTGATGCCGTTGGTCACGGTCCCCACGACTTCGACCTCGTCACTGGCCGCCAGTGCCTTGGCGAGTCCCCAGGAGACGAACGCATGATCGTCCGCGATCAGCACCCGCTTCCTCATCGCCGGGCCGCTGGTCCGCTGATGCGCGACGCGGTGCTGCGCTGCGCGTGGTTGCTTCTCGTGCTGACCATGACGCTCCCCCTCGCGCCAGGCTATGCTGCCGGCCGGGCGCCCCTGATCCTGACCGGCCCCGCGAACATCGACGTTCTCGGCAGTCATTTTGAATACACGACTGATCCCGATTGGCAACTGAAGGTGGAGGATTTCGCCGGTGCGTCGCCGGTCGCGACGGCGCCGATCCCCGGGCCGGTGCCCGACTTCGGGTATACGAAAGCGAAGATCTGGCTGCGGCTCGACATGGTGAACCGGACGGCCGACGTGGATGAGTGGCGCTTCTTCGTCCATGCCAATTTCACGCAGCAGATCGCCGTCTACCGGATCGGCGCGGACGACGCCGTCGCCACGCTGCTCGACCTGACCGAGGACACGCCGTTCAGCGCCCGGCCGATCGACAACCCGCAGATGGTCGCGCCGTTCGATCTGGCGCCGGGCGAGGCCGCGACATTGATCGTCGCCTACTACTCGCAGGGAGCTTCGCGGCTTTCCATGTCGGTGGAAACGCCGGAGAGCTTCGCGGCCCAGACACGCCTCAGCGAGGCGAAGAGCTATGCGTTCTACGGCATGATGATCGTGATGATCGCGCTGGCGACCGTGGCGCTCGTGGTGCTCCGACAGCGGGTCTTCGCGGCATATGCGGCCTACCTCCTGTCCGTCCTGATCTACGTCGCGCATGCCGACGGCGCCGCATTCCAGTATATCTGGCCGAACTTCCCGCGTTTCAATTCGATGGCTTCGGTCGTGGCGGGGTCGGGCGTCATCGTGTTCAGCGGCTTGTTCGCGATCACCTTCCTGCAAACCGCGCGCTATCATCCGGTCATGCACCGCGTGCTTCAGGCGGTGGTCGCCGGCGTGCTCGCGATCGACGTCATCCTCTGGTCGACCGACCCGCAACTGCTGAAGCGCCTGCTGGTCATCATGATCTCGGTCAGCGCGTTGTGCTGCCTGACCGCAGGGTTGGTCGCCGCGTGGACGCGGTTTCGCGAGGTCCGCTTCTACGTCCTCGCCTGGTTCGCCGGCCTCATACCGGCAATTCTCTTCACCGGCCGCTACGGCTTCGGTTTCGAGCCGACGATCATCACCACCTATGACGCGATCCGGCTCGCGCTGCTCTTCGACGCGCTGATGATGGGGCTGGCCATTTTCGACCGCTACAACCATCTGCGCCAGTCGGCGATGGAAGACACGCTCGCACATGCGCAGCGCAATCTCGCGCTGAGCCAACGGCTCGCCTCGCTGGAGGAAAGCTACCAGCAGGTGACCGCAAATGCGCGCCAGCGCGAGGAAAGCGTCAAGGACACCGTCCACGACCTGCGCCAGCCGATGCATGCGCTCAGGCTCTCGCTTCGGCAGATGTTCAGCGCCGGGGCCGACAAGGCGACGGATGTGGGACAGATCGAATCGGCGCTCGGCTACATGGAGAGGCTGGTCGCCGAGCGGCTGGCCGACCGGCCGGCATCCGTGCCTGCCGGCGTTTCGCATGGCGCAGGCAATCTGGAGGCGGGCCAAGGCGGTGGCGAAACCGGCGAGCCCGGCCTTCACGACGTCCTGCGCGGCGTCGCCGACATGTTCGCGTCCGAGGCGGCGGACAAGGGTCTCGCCCTGAGGCTCGTGCTTGCCGCGCCGGACGCCGGCGTGCCGTCCTATCCCCTGATGCGCGTCGCCGCCAATCTCGTCTCCAATGCGATCAAATACACGCGCGAGGGACGGATCGTGGTCGCGTTGCGCAGACATGGGTCGGGACATCGCGTCGAGATCCACGACACCGGGCCGGGCCTGAACGGCGCGGCGTTCGAACGGGCGCTGATGCGCAACCAGCGTCTCGAACGCGACCGCGCCGCGGCTGACGGGAGCGGACTTGGCCTTTCGGTCGTCAAGGAGATCGCCGACGCCAACAACTGGCGGCTCAGCTCATGCGCCGGCCGCCGGACCGGCGCAAGCATCCTGATCGAGTTGCCCGGCGCATCGGCCGACCTCCGCAGGCGCTAACCAATCCGCAACTCAGCCGAATTGCGGTATTTCCAGGTTCAGAACCTCACTCTCGACATGCAGCTCCGCGCCTGTGAGGCTCTGAATTTGCTCGAAGCCGATGCCCGGCAATAGCTCGCGCAGCACGAAACGTCCCGCCGCGACATGCACCACCGCCAGATCGGTGAAAATCCTGGACACCACGCCAGTTCCGGTAAGCGGATATAATTCATTTATCTCCACGCTGCCAAATCCATTATCAATTTATGTATTCTATGTTCTCTCAATTATTGATTGGCCTGTATATTCGTCGACAATTTTCGAAATAGCCTTTTGACGGCACGGAATCTCTCCTCATAACCCCGAGGAATGATTTCTAAAAAAATCCCCATTTGACAGTCGGACGTCAGGCCGTCTCTTGTAATGGCGGTTGCGAGGTGGGGCATGTGTCCTGCCTGCCGCATCGCCCCGCGATGCGTTCCCTGCCGGCTTGGGCCGGGTCATTTTCGGGATGTACTGGTGAATCGCCTGAACATGAACGACCTCGGACTTCCTGACGAGCTGCGGACTGTCCTTCATCAATTCGTCGGGCCGGCAGAGGCGGCCGAGGTGGCGGCGCAGCTGCGCCCGGCCGACGCCTGCATGGACCCCGTCTCGCTCAGCGCCTTCAAGTCGACCCGGCTGAGCTTCGCGCGCGTGCTGGCCCGGCGCATGATCCGCGAGCGCTGGAAGATCGCCAACGCCTATTTCGAATGCGACGACAACGGCGACGCGCGCGCGCTCTACCGGATCGACCTCGACGGGCATCGGCTGACCTACATCGTGCGCGCCTATCCGTGGGACGGCGTCGAGAAGATCGGACGGCGGGCCGACGGCGTGAACCGCGACATGTTCGGCGCGCTGTTCTTCGGCGAGCCCGACGAAGCGCGCATCGAGCGGGAATTCGCGGTCTTCGACACGCGCGACATCGGCCGGATGCGGACCGATTCCGGCCTCGTCGGCTGGACGCCGGCCAACCGCAGCATGCGGCTCTTCGACCATGTCGTGGACTGTCTCGCCGCCGGCCGGCAGCCGGAACCGCGCATGCTGAGCGAGGGGACCGGGTATCTGATGCGCAATGCCGGTTTCATCGGCAGCGGCCGCAGCGGAACCGTCTCCTACGACGGCATTCCCGACGACCATCCGCTCAAGCACCCATATTTCGCCGACCTGTTCGGGCTCTATCTGATCCGGCAGGTCTCGATCGACCTGGTGAACGCCATAGCAAGGGCGCGCAGCGGTTCGGCGGTGGCTCTGGCCCCGGAACTGGCACGCTATGTCGGAATCGGCAATTCGTCCGGCCAGGGCATGTGCGTGGCCGTGCAGCGCTGGCCGCAATGGGTGGCGAGCTGGGTCGTCGTGCGCGAGCTGGCGCTGGCCTATGCGCGCAGCCGGCCGGTCGAGGACGGTCCCGGGCGCATGCTCGTCAAGCTGCTTTCGCGGACGGCTGCCTTCTACGACGCGGTCAAGCTGCAGAGCGAGGAATTCGTCACCCCGCCCCACATGATCGCGGCCGAGCTGCGCGACTTCCGCTCCTGGGTGGAGGAAGCCCTCGCGGGACGTCGGGGCACCTGGAGCCCCCTTCTCGACCGCGCGGCGCAGACGCTCGACCGGGAGACTGCCGAACAGATCCACTCGCTGCTCATCGAGGCCTATCCCGATTTCGCCGACGCGGTGGCGGACTACCTGCCGGTCGGCGCACGGGTGCCGCGCCGCATCGAACCTCAGATGACCGTCGCGACGCTGCTGGAGCAGATCCGTGCCCAGTATGGCTGGGCGCTGGCCACCTCTCTCGCCGGGCCGGATGCGCGCAAGCATTTCTGGTATCACTCGATCGATTTCGGGGAGCAGCGGCGCGGCGACCGCGGCATCGACCCGCACGAGGAATTCGAATCCTTCATCGACGTGATAGGCGCGATTCAGCGGCTGGCCGCCGCGCTCCTGTCCTATCCCGACGACAGCCCCGTGGCAGAGGTCATCGCGGACCAGCCGGCGCTCGCCTTCGAGATCGCGCGCGTGCAGACCCTCGCAGGGCTTCCCTATGCCGAAATCCGCGGCAATCTCGGCGGTGCGGCGTTCGCGCCGGCCTATGCGATCCGCTTCATGCTGGCGGTGCTGGGCATGGAATGCACGAACCCGCTCAGCATCCGCTACGTGCGCGGCGTCTTCTTCCAGGGGATGCCGCTGGCGGACGACCTTGCCGGCGCGACGGACGCATTCTGGCCGTTTCCGCCCGAGCCCGTTCTGCAACCGCGGGAATTCGCGTGATGACGATGCAAGCGGCAGTGGGCGAGCTCGCCCGCGTCTCGGTATGGTCGCTGCGGGGACTGGGCTACAAGTTCGGCATCGCGGAACGGGGCGCCAGCCTCGTCACCTGGGGCGAGGTGCTCGGATGCGGCATCCTGCGCAGGATGCGGACGGACGAGGCGGAGATCGGCGCGGCCATCCGCGAGACCGTCCGGCGCACGAAGGAGCCGGGCTTCGGCTACGTGGTGGATGCGTGCGGGAAGCATCTGTTCGAGATCGGGCTTCCCGCGATCGATCTGGCGACAGCAGCCGCCCTTCAGGGGACGGGCAGGACCCTGCTGGAGCGCGTCCGCGGCCTCGACCTCCTGCCGGCCGTCTGCGCTGCCGCGCGGCGGGACGGCTTTGCGCTGCTCGCCGTCGAAGCGACGGCGCCGGCCGCCCATCGCTGGACTGCCGTCCTGCCCTCTGCCCGCGGCGGGCTTCTTCTGCGCGACATGCCGACCGGATCGCTGCTCGATCTCGTCGCGGCGACGGCCGATGCCGGCAACCTGCGCGAGGACGCCGCCAAGCTGGCCACGCGCGTGGAGCCGGGCGCGGTCGGCTTTCTCGCGATCCCCTGCCGGCCGGCCGACGAGGCGCCGGCTCGGCTGAATGGTGCGATCCGGCTCGCCGAACGGTGGCGAGAAGCCAACCGTCATGGACTCGTCATCGCGGCGGAAGACCTCAGGCATCTCTACGATCTGGAAAAGCGAGCCTGGGCGCCGACATCCGAGCGCTCGCGCAGCCAGGCCGCGTTCTGATGACGCTTCGGTCCCTCCCGCATCACCAGCGGCTCGGCAGGTCCGGCCTGGTGACGTCCCGGCTCTGGCTCGGCGGCATGTCCTTCGGCAATCCCGGCGGGCGCCCCTGGGTGCTGGACGATGCCGGGGCGGCCCGGCTCGTCTCCCGCGCGATCGAACTCGGCATCAACACCATCGACACCTGCGACGTCTACAGTTCCGGCCGGAGCGAGGAAGCCATCGGCCGCGCGATCGGCCGGAGAGGCCAGCGCGATCGCCTGGTGTTGTGCACCAAGTTCGGCTGGCCGATGTCGCCCGATGCCGACGTCAATGCGCGCGGCTATTCGCGCAAGCACATCATACGGGCCTGCGAGGATTCGCTGCGCCGGCTCGGGACGGACTACATCGATCTCTACCAGACCCATATCTGGGATCCGTCCACCGCCATCGACGAGATGGTGGACGCGCTCGACCGGCTGGTCGCGAGCGGTAAGGTCCTCTATGCCGGCGCCACGGACATGCCGTCCTACCATCTGGCGAAATCGGTCTATTCGGCCCGCTTCCGCAACAGGGCCGAGTTCGTCTCCATGCAGTTCCACTACAATGCGGTGTGGCGGGAAGCCGAGCGCGAGCTCATTCCCTTCTGCCGCGAAGAGGGGATCGGGCTCGTCGCCTACAGCCCGCTCGCGCGCGGCTTCCTCTGCGGGAGCGGGCGCGCCACCCGCCGCACCGCCACCGACGACCGCATCGCGATATGGTACGGCCGCGACGCCGACCGGGACGTGGCCGAAATGATCGGGCAGGTGGCGCGCGAACGCGGCGTCTCGCCGGCGGCGGTCGCGCTGGCGTGGACGCTCGGCAGGCCGGGCATCGTCGCGGCTGCGGTCGGCCCGACCGACGCCGCGCAGCTCGACGACCTGCACGCGGCTATGGCGCTTCAGCTCGACGACGAGGAAACTGCCAGGATCGACGCACGCTATGCGGCGCGCGCGGCCGCCGGCCATGGATAGACGACGGACATGACCAACTACGGCATCTACATCGACGGCCGCTGGATCGAGAGCGGATCGGACCAGCGCATTCCCTCCCGCAACCCCTATACCGGCCAGGTGTGGGCGACCATCACCCAGGCGAGCGCCGATCAGGTCGATGCGGCAATCGCCGCCGCGCAGCGGGCTTTCGACGCGGGCTGGGGCGCACTGCCGGGCGTGGAAAGGGCGAAGCTTCTTTCCCGGCTGGCCGACCTGCTCGACAGGAACGCCGAAAAGCTCGCGGTCGCCGATACCACCGACAACGGCAAGATCATCCGCGAGACGACGGGACAGGCGCGTTTTGCCGCGCGGCTCTGCCGCTTCTATGCGGGCTATGCCGACAAGATCTGGGGCAAGACCATACCGCTCGATAATCCGGGCATGTTCGACTACACGATGCGCCATCCGTTCGGCGTGGTGCTGCTGGTCACCGCCTGGAACTCGCCCATCTCGCTGCTGGCCAACAAGCTGCCCGCCGCCCTGGTGGCCGGAAACTGCGTGGTCGTGAAGCCTTCCGAGCATGCCTCCGTCTCCACGCTCGAATTCTGCCGACTCGTCGAGGAGGCCGGCTTTCCGGCCGGCGTGTTCAACGTGGTGACCGGCGATGCCGAGGTCGGACGGCGGCTCGTCTCGGCGCCGGGCTTCGGCAAGATCAGCTTCACGGGCAGCCCGGCGGTCGGCCGCGAGGTGGCTGCCGCGGCGGCACGCAACCTCGTCCCCGTCAGCCTCGAGCTCGGCGGCAAGTCCCCCAACATCATCTTTGCCGACGCCGACCTGAAGAAGGCGACCGTCGGCGCCATGTCCGGCATCTTCGGCGCGAGCGGGCAGAGCTGCATCGCCGGATCGCGGCTGCTGGTCGAGCGCAGCGTCTACGACCGGGTCGTCGAGGACCTCTCGCAGAGGTCGGCAGCCATCCGCATGGGCAATCCGCTCGACATGGCGACCGAGATGGGGCCGGTGGCCAACGAGGCGCAGCTCGACCGCATCCTGTCATCCGTCGCATCCGCGAAGCGCGAGGGCGCGCGCCTCGTGTCCGGAGGCGGCAGGGCGAGTGGGCCGGGGCTCGACGGCGGCTATTTCATACAGCCGACGATCTTCGCCGACGTCGACAACGGCATGAAGCTCGCGCAGCACGAGATATTCGGGCCCGTGCTTGCCGTCATCCCCTTCGACGAGGAAGCGCAGGCGGTGGCGATAGCCAACGCCACGTCCTACGGGCTCGCTTCCGGCATATGGACACGCGACCTGTCGCGCAGCCTGCGTGTCACGCGCGCGATCCGGGCCGGCACGGTGTGGGTGAACACCTACCGGATGAGCGCGAGCCAGACGCCCGTAGGCGGCATCAAGGAAAGCGGCTACGGCCGCGAACGCGGCGAGGAAGGCCTGGCCGAGTTCATGTACAGCAAGAACGTCATGATCGACTTTTCGGAGGACGCGCGCGATCCGTTCACGCTAAAGACCTGAGGCCGGCGCAGAGCCGGTGACGTTCGACAGATGGCGCGAAAGGATCGCCTATGCGAAGGCCGCTGCGTTTCCGTCAGATCGAGGCGCTGCGCGCATTGGTCGAAGAGGGGTCGGTCACCAAGGCCGCCGAGCGGCTGTTCGTGTCGCAACCGGCCGTCAGCAAGCTGCTGGCCCATCTCGAGGAGGATTGCGGTTTCGCGATCCTCGAGCGCACGCATGGGCGTCTTTCGCTGACGCCGGCCGGATACCGCGTCTACGACGAGATAGACCGCGTGTTCCGCGGCGTGAACCAGCTCCAGGAGGCCGTCGATTCGATCCGCCGGGAAGAGGAAGGCCGGCTGATCGTGGCCGCATCGCCGGTGCTGGCCGACCTGATCGTGCCCAAGGCCATCATCTCGCTGATCGGCATGAACCCCGGCTTCCAGGTGACGCTGCTGTCGGGAAAATCGCAGGACGTGATCGACAAGGTCAGGATGAAGGAAGTGGACGTCGGCGTCATCTTCCCCAATTACGACGTGTCGAACGCCTATGTGCGCACGGACCGCATCGTCGCCTTCGATCTCGTCTGCATCATGCCGGTCGGCCACCGGCTGACGCGGGAGAAGGTGGTCACCACCGCGCATCTGAGAGGCGAGAAGTTCATCTCGTCGCCGCCCAACAGCCAGATGCGGCGCCTGATCCAGAACGCGGCCGAAAAGGCCGAGATCGAGCTCGACTTCGTGATCGAGACGAGCACGGCGACGTCGATCGCCGACTTCGTCGCCGCCGGCCTCGGCATCTCGCTCGTGCACCCCATATTCACGCGCCCCAAGAGCGGGGCCGTCGAGGTGCGCCCCTTCGAGCCCGCGATCAGCACCCACCTGCTGAGCTGCATCCCGCGCGAGCCGCGCAATTCGACGATGGTGAGCGCCTTCATCGAGCAGATGAAGATCGTCACCCCGAAGATCGTCGGGCAGATCGGCTGAAGCCTTCATCCGCAAACGCAATCCTCTCCGCGAAAGACGCGAGGAGGGAGGCATGCCGAGCCAGGAGGCTGGTAGCGGCGTCCTTAGAACCAGGGCCGCGCCGAACCCCGCGGCCCGGCGCCTTGCCGTTGGAACGTCAGGCCAGCTCCTCGGGCGACATGCCATAAATTTCGCACGCAGCCTGCCGGCTGATCCGCTTCTCGCGATAGTCGCGCAGGACCAGCGCGCGGTCGCGCCTCTTCGGGTCGCCATGGCCGCCGCCGCCCGGCGTGAAGATGCTGACGCGCTGGCCGCCGTGCAGCAACGTGTACTTCTTGTAGGGATCCTTGAGCGGCGGTTCGAAGCGGTAGCTGAAAGGCGCGCCGGGCAGGCCGCCCTCGAGCCCCCACGGCCCCGCATGGAGCCGCGAGCCGCGCACGTCCACGCGGCAGTCGTGGTTCTCGACGCGGATGCGGCGATGGATGCCCATGCCGCCGCGATGGCGGCCCGGCCCGCCGCTGTCCGTCGTCAGCTCGTAGCGCTCGACCACCATCGGGTATTCCATCTCCAGCGTCTCGATCGGCATGTTGGCCGAGTTGGTGATGTGGACGTGAACGCCGTCGAGGCCGTCCCGCGAGTGGCCGGCACCGCCGCCGCCGCCCATGGTTTCGCCGTAGATGTAGAGATGGCCGGTCTGCGGGTGGATGCCGCTGTAGGTGTTGCCGGTCACCGAGCCGTTATGTGCCGCCGTCACCTTGTGCGGGACGGCCTGGGCAAGGGCGCCGTGGACGAGGTCGACGACCCGCTGGGCCGCGCAGGCGCGCCCATAGACCGCCGCCGGCGCCGCCGCGTTCAGCATCGAGCCGCTCGGGGCCGTTATGCTGATCGGCCTGAACAGGCCCGAATTGGCCGGGCCGTAAGGATCGGCGATCGCCTTCACCGCATAGTAGCTCGCGGCCGCGAGCGCGCTGTTGACCAGGTTGAGGCTGGCGCGGACCTGCGGCGGCGCGCGGAAGGCGAGATCGAGCTCATCGCCGCGGACCGTCGCGGTGACGCCGAACCGGAAGATCTCGGACACTTCCGGGTGATCGAAATCGTCCTCAAACTCATAGACGCCGTCGGGAATCTCGGCGATCCCCGCCCGCATGCGCCGCTCGGCCGAATCGAGCAGCGCGGCGGAGGCGTCGCGCATGAAATCGGTGCCGTATTTCGCACACAGGTGACGGAAGCGATCGATCGCGAAGCGATTGGCGCTGACCTGCGCGCGGATGTCGGAGATCCGCTCCTCCGGCACCTGCGTGTTGAGCAGGATCAGCTTCTGGACCCCCTCCTCCAGCACGCCGCTCTTGTAGAGCTTGACGGGCGGTATCCTCAGCCCCTCCTGGAAGATGTGGGCGTGGCCCCTGTCGAAGAAATCGGCGTGGTGGGCGACGTTCGTCGTCCAGGCGACGATCCCGCCGTCCACGAAGATAGGCTCGACGAGGACGATGTCGTTGAGATGCGTGCCGCCGCCCTCATAGGCGTCGTTGCCGATGAAGATGTCGCCCTCGCGGATCGTGCTCGGCGGATAATGCGCCGTGATCAGCTCGACGATGCCGAACAGGCTGCCGAAATGCAGCGGGATGTGCGCGGCCTGGCACAAGGCCCGCCCCTCGCTGTCGAACAGCGCCGTCGAACTGTCGCGCCGCTCCTTGACCGTCGGGCTGTGGGACGAGCGGATCAGCACTTCGCCGGCGTCCTCGACGATCGAATCCAGCGCGTTGGCAAGCACCTCGATGGAGACGGGATCGATCTTCCGCAGCGGCTTGTCGCTGGCCGAGACCTGCGCCCGCGCGCCGATAACGCTCATCGGATCACCTCGAGTATCAGATTGAGATTGGCGTCGACCGTCGCCTGCATGGCCGGGAGGACGACGGTCGTGCTGTCCATTTGCTCGATGACGGCGGGGCCGGCGATCCTGTGTCCGTGGCCGAGCCGCGCCCGGTCGAAGACCGGCACCGGAGCGAAGCCCGAAAGCTCGGGGAACCACACGTCGCGCATGCCGAGCTTCGCGTCCTCGACCGGCCAGTCGGCCTTGTCGAAGGCCGGTATCCTCGCCTTCGGAACGCTCGCCACGGCCTCCGAGCGGAACGTCACCAGCTCCACGGGCTGCTCGGCGACGCTGTAGCCGTAGACCCGCTTGTGCGCGGCATGGAAGTCCGCCGCGATGCGCTCCATGTCCACCTCGCCGCCGGCGGAGGCCTCGACGGGGATGCCGAGCTCGTAATTCTGGCCCTTGTAGCGGGCATCGACGAGATAGCGCAGCACGCGCTGCGTCGGCGCGATGCCCTCGCCCTCGAACCAGGCCTCGGCCCGCTCGCGCAGGCGCTGGAACGTCTCGTGGACGGCACCGACCGCGCCGGCGCCGAGCACGAGATGGTTGGTGATGCTGTCGTTGCGCTTCAGGTCGGCGACGAGAAGGCCCATCGCGCACAGCAGCCCCGGATAGCGGGGGACGACGGTGCGCGGCATCTCGAGCTCGAGCATCAGCCGGGCCGCATGCAGCGGCCCCGCCCCGCCGAAGGCGACCAGCGTATATTCGCGCGGGTCGTAGCCCTTGCGCACGGAGACGAAGCGGATCGCGCGGGCCATGTTCGCCGTGACGACGGAGATGATGCCCTGCGCGGTCTCGTGCAGGCCGAGGCCGAGCTGCCCGGCGAGCCCGGCGACCGCCTGCGATGCGGCCGCCCGGTCGACCTCCAGCCGACCGCCTAGCATGCTGACCGGGTTCAGCGTCTGCAGCACGACATTGGCGTCGCAGACGGTGGGTTCGGTTCCCCCCCGCCCATAGCAGGCCGGTCCCGGCACGGCACCGGCGCTCTGCGGGCCGACCTTCAGCAGCCCGCCCGCATCGACATGGGCGATCGAGCCGCCGCCGGCGCCGATCGTGTGGATGTCGAGCATCGGCACCTTGAGGGGGTAGCCGTGGACGCTGGTCTCGCGCGCCAGGCTCGGCTCGCCCTTCTCGATGAGCGAGATGTCGGAGCTCGTGCCGCCCATGTCGAAGGTGATGAAGTCGCCGATGCCGGAAGCCTCCATCACCGCCAGCGCGCCGGAAACACCGGTCGCCGGGCCCGAAAGCAGGGTCCGCACGGGCTCCCGGCCGGCCGTGTCGAAGCTCAGCGTGCCGCCGTTCGACTGGGTGATGTGGGGCGCGCTGCCGAGCCCGACATCGCCGAGCCTCGGCTCCAGCGCGTGGATATAGGTCTCCATGACCGGGCCGAGATAGGCGTTCACGGTGGCGGTGGAGAAGCGCTCGTACTCGCGGAACTCGGGCGCGATCTCATGGCTGGCGGTCACGAAGATGCCGGGACATTCCTCGCGCAGGATCTCGGCGGCGCGCCGCTCGTGCTCGGGATTGCGATAGGAGTAGAGGAAGCAGACCGCCACCGCGTCCACGCCGTTCTCGCGGAACTGCCGCGCGGCCTCCCGCACCTGCGCCTCGTCGAGCTCGGCCTCGACGCGCCCGTCGTGCCGCGTCCGCTCGCGCACCTCCAGCCGAAGGTCGCGGGTTGCCAGAGGAACCGGCTTCTCGGCCTCGAGATCGTAGAGATGCGGCCGACGCTGGCGCGCAAGCTCCAGCACGTCCCCGAAGCCCTCCGTGACCAGCATGCCCGTCCTGGCCCCACGCTTCTGGATGAGCGCGTTGGTCGCCACCGTCGTGCCGTGGCCGAAATAGGCCAGCGCCGCGGCCGGATCCTGCTCGCGGGCGAGGCCCATGCCGTCGGCGACGCCGCTCAGGATCGCCTTCGCCGGATTCTCCGGGCTGGAGGAGGTCTTCCAGACAACGAGGCTGCCGTCCTGCTCGTTGAGGACGCAGACGTCGGTGAACGTACCGCCAGAATCCACGCCGACACGCCAATTCGCCAAGTCAATTCTCCTGAATTCTTCTTTTCCGGAGCCGCCGCCGCTCGTATCGAACTCCGAGAACTCCTCGGCTCTCACTTTATTTCGCAAAAATATACATGCAAATTACTTATTTTTTATTCTGGATAACCCCGAGTTATATGCCTGGATGTTAAAAACATTTACATTTCATCGGCGTGCAAAGAGGGAATACGGAAGATCAGGAAGGCAGGTCGAACATGCCCTGCGGCACCGTCGCCAGATATTCGAGCGCCTCGGCGCTCGGGACCACGTCGGCGTATTTCGAGTGCATGTCGAACAGGCTGAGGGCGTGGCTGGCCTGGCTGCGGTCGAAGCAGCCGTCCTCGATCACGCTCGTCCTGTAGTGGTGCGAGAAGGCGTCGACCACCGAGGCGCGCACGCAGCCGCTGGTCGTCGTGCCGGTGACCAGCAGGCTGTCGACCTTCAGCAGGGTCAGATAGCTCGCCAGATCCGTGCCGAAGAAGGCGCTCGGCATGCGCTTGCGGAAGATCAGGTCGCGGGGGCCGGGCGCGATCTCGCGCGGAATGTCGTAGCCGACGACTTCCGAATGGGACTCGATCGCCATCTCGTCGGTCCGGCCGTTCTTCCACGACCAGTTGCCGTAGAACCATTTGTTCGTCGGGTTGTGGCCGGTCGTGTAGATGATCGGGATTCCCCGCGCGCGGCCGGCATCGATCAGCGCGGCGATGACGGCGAGCGCATCCCACCCCTCGGTGCCGCACGAGTTGGGCCAGTCCTTGATGGATTCCAGGATCGGCAGCGGCTCGCTGCCGACGAAGGCATAGTTGACGTCGATCACGAGGATCGCCGGCCGCTCGCCGAAGCCGGCCTTCTTCCCGTAGCCGGATGCCGCAAGAACCTGCCGGTCGCGCTCCGTCAGGAACGCATCCCAAACCCGCTCAGTCACTTTCGATTGTCCTTTCATGTCCCGATTCTAGCGCCGCCTCAGCAGGAGGGCGCTGGCGATGCCGACCAGCAGAAGGGTGGTGCCCATGATGACGAAGGCCACCACCGAGGCCATCGGCCAGTTGTTCTGGGTTCCGAACTCCCAGTAGAGGAGCGGCGCCATCATCTGGAACCGCGGCCCGCCGAGCAGCACCGGCGCAGCATAGGCGTTCATCGCGAGCACGAAGGACAGGATCGCGGCGACGACCACGCCGGGGAAGGCGAGCGGCCAGATGACGCGCCAGAAGGCGCGCTGCGGCGTGGCGCCGAGGCCTTCGGCTGCCTGCTGCAGTTCCATGTCCACGCCCTCGATGGCGCTCTGCAGCGTCAGGATGAGGTAAGGCAGGTTGAACGAGGCGATCCCGAACAGCACGGCAAGGGTCGTGTGCATCAGGTCGATGCGGGCGCCGGATACGGTCACGATCACGGTGTCCAGCAGGCTGCCGCGGGCAAGCACGATCATCCAGCCGACGCAGCGGATGGTGCCGCTGATGAAGAGCGGCAAGACGATCAGGAAGACGGCGATCGACTTGAAGCGCGACTGCGTGCGCACGAGCTGGAAGGCGATCGGAAAGCCGATCGCGAGGCACAGGACGGTCGCCAGGAACGCCATGCCGATCGTGCGCAGCAGGACGCCGAGGAAGAACGGGTCGCTGAAGAAGCGGACATAGTTGCCGATGTCCCAGGCCTGCTTCATCAGCTCGATCCGGTCGTAGCTGTTGAACCCGTATCGGGCGAAGGCGATCAGCGGGATGACCATGGCCATCGCGACGACGGCGGTGGCCGGGCCCAGGAGAAGGGTGGCCAGGCCGACCGGAACGGAGTCCGGCTGCCGTCTCACCCGATCCGATATCTCTGCCATGGGCCCGGCCTCGGACGTCATTTGCCGAGGATGCTCTTCTTCCACCATTCGCCCAGCTCCTGCTGGACGGTGGCCGTGAAGGCGTAGTCCTCGAGCACGATCTTCGGCGCCGGCGACGGCAGCGTGAGCTGCTCGGCCGTCTTTCCGGTCAGGCCGGCATCGTCGATCGAGGGCAGGTAGCCCATGAACTCGGCGAAGATGCGCTGGGCCTCCGCGCCGAGCATGACGTCGATGTATTTGTAGGCGCCTTCCTTGTTCGGCGCGTTCTTCGGAACCGACATCCCGTCGATATAGGGGATCGAGCCTTCCTGGGGGAACGCGGCCTTGATGTTCATTCCCTGGTTCTGCCACATCACCACGCGGGCGAGCGGCAGGAGGCCGACGGTGATCTCGCCGGTCTGCAGCGGCGCGGCCATCATGTCGGCCGAGAAGAACTTCAGCCCGTTGGCGTTCAGCTTCTCGACGACCTCCTTGCCCTTGTCGATCGCGTGGATGTCGCCGGCCGCATAGAGCGCGGCCGCCATCACCACGATCGTGTAGTTGGCGTCGGTGACCGCGAACTTGCCGGCATATTTCGGGTCGAGCAGGTCTCCGAGCGACTTGGGCGGCTCGGGCAGGGTATCCGGATTGTAGATCAGCACGGTCGGGCTGAAGATGTGGGGCGCCATGTATTCCGAGATGCGCAGGTTGGGCAGCACCTTGGCCAGGTTCGGGATCTTGGCGGGATCGAGCTTCTCCAGCAGCCCGGCATTGGCCATCGTCTCGGCCGCCCCCGGCTGGACGCAGACGACGTCGAAGGAGCCCGTCGGCAGCGCCTGCTCGGCGATCACCTTGCCGTTGCGCGCGGCCGTCGTGTTGGCGTCCTGGACGACCTTGTAGCCCAGCGCCTCCATCTGGACGTCGATGCTCTGACCCAGCCCCTTGGCGAAATCGCCGCCCCAGGTGCCGACGACGACCTGGCCCGCGGCCCGCGCGGGCGAGATGCCGCCAAGGCTACCCGCGGCCGCGAGAGCCGCCGCACCCTGGAGGAGCGAACGACGGTTGAGCGTCGGCAAGGACAGTTCCTTTGGCATGGTCATGCAAGTCTCCTTTCGTGTTCCCTGTTTTTTTGAGTTCAGTGGACGATGTTCCTGCCGAGCCGGACGAAACGGTCCAGAACCAGCAGGACTGCCGCTACGAAGATGATCTGGACCACCGACAGGGCGGCAATGAGCGGGTCGACCTTCACCTCGAGATAGTTGAGGGTCGCCACCGGAAGCGTCGATATCCCCGGGCTGACGAGGAACAGCGACATCTCCAGGCTCTCGAACGAGATGATGAAGGCGAAGAGGGCCGCGGCGATCATGCCCTGGCGCATGGCCGGGATGGTCACGCGCAGGATGACGACCAGCGGCGTGGCGCCGAGGCTGGCGGCCGCCTCCTCGACGGCGCGGTTGTGGTTTGCCAGGCTGACCAGGCACAGCCGCACGACCCAGGGCGTGGCGATCAGCACGTGGCCGACGACGAGGATCGAATAGGAGCCGGTCAGCACCACCCCGGTCCGCTGCTGGATGGCGATGGCCGCGGTGAGGATCGACAGCGAGATGGCGATCGAGGGGATCGTCAGCGGGGACAGCAGCAGCATGCTGATGGTCCCCTTGCCGCGGAACTCGTAGCGCGACAGCCCGATCCCCGCCGGCACGCCGATCAGCAGGCTGAGCACGACGACCGCGAGCGCCACCTGGAGGCTGACCATGAACGGATGGCCGAAATCGGCGTAGAGCTCGGTGAACCACCGCCAGGTGTAGCCGCGCGGCGGAAACGTGATGAAGGGCTGGTCGAACAGGCTGATGTAGAAGGTCATCAGCATCGGCACGAAGAGCAGGAAGATGCCGCAGGCCGTGGCCACGATCCTGTAGGGCATGCTGAGCCGCATCAGCAGCCGGTCGGACGCCGCCAGCTTGACCGACGTCCTCGTCGAAACGGCACTCGTCATGGCCATCAGCTTCGCCCCGTCGAGACGGCAAGCTGCGCCGAAGCAGCCTTCACCGCAGGCGCGACGACCCTGTCCTGGCTATCGAAGACCCGTTCGTCCTGCGCAGACCAGCGGAGGAAGACCCTTTCGCCGGCGCGGTGGTCGGCACCGACCGAAGAGCGCACGACCAATCTCCTGTCCGGACCTATGCGCACCAGATATTCGCTGGTGGCGCCGAGATAGGTCGCGAGCTCGATCGTGCCCGTCACACCCGGCCCGCCTGCGTGGCCGGCCGAGGGCGCCATGACGATGCGCTCCGGGCGGAGGGCGAGCCTGCAGGCCGGCTGCGGGGCATAGGTCGACGCCAGCCTGACCGGCTCGGCTTCGACGGCGCGGAACATGGCGCCGTCGAGATCGCCTTCGACGATGTTGCTGCCGCCGATGAACGAGGCCACGAAGGAGCTCGCCGGCCTCTCGTAGAGATCGCGCTGGGTGCCTGCCTGCTCGATCCTGCCATTGCGCATGACGACGAGCCGGTCGGCCATCGACATGGCCTCGAGCTGGTCGTGCGTGACCATGATGGTGGTCAGGCCGCGCGCCTTCTGCAGCAGCCTGATCTCGTGCGCGACCTGCTGGCGCAGGGAAGCATCGAGATTGGAGAGGGGCTCGTCCAGCAGCAGCACCTTCGGGTCGATGGCGATGGCCCGGGCGAGCGCAACGCGCTGCTGCTGTCCTCCGGACAATTGCCTGGGCAGGCGCGCCTCGTAGCCGGTGAGCTTCACCAGGTCGAGAAGCTCGGCGACGCGGCTCGCGATCGCCTCCCTGGGCTGGCGGCGCATCTGAAGGCCGAAGGCGATGTTCTCGGCCACCGTCATATGGGGAAACAGGGCGTAGCTCTGGAAAACCAGTCCCATCTCGCGCCGGTAGGGCGGGAGATGCTGGATGTCCTCGCCGTCGAGAATGATGTTGCCCGAGGCGACACCCACAAAGCCGGCAAGCATGCGCAGGGTAGTCGTCTTCCCGCAGCCCGAAGGGCCAAGAAGAACAACGAACTCTCCTTCCTCAATATCCAAGGAAAGATCGTCTATTACCCGAGTACCGTTATAATCTTTGCAAATATTCCTCATACTGAGAAATATTTCTTGCCGTCCCTCTGGCATATCGTTCCTTGATTTTCCCACATGAAGATTGAATGCATGGGGCCGGCTACATCATCTCCTCCGCGCCCCATGGGTCAACTGACTTTTTTTGGAAGGTGCATTCTTCCGGGTTATGGGCCGCCTGCAAGCGGGGTGAGGAATATCCCCCGAAGCCGCGGCTTCCCCATATCGTGCCGCACATCCTGACGGGTATCGCGAGGATTCTGTGGCCAGACCCAACCCGATCATGACAAGCGACGCGATCCCGCGATACGCTTACGGAGAAAAATCTTCCAGCTTCGGAGCGGGTGAATGGATAGTGCGAAATATGAAACCGGAAGATCCATTCGCAGCGCGGTGCTCGGGGAGGCGTACGTCGCGCGGTCCGAACGGGCCGTGGACGAGTTCAATCGTCCCATCCAGGAGATGGTCACCGAGTTCTGCTGGGGGAGCGTGTGGTCGCGCCCCGGACTGGAGCTCAAGACGCGCAGCCTGATCAATGTCGCGATGCTTTCGGCGCTCGGGCGGCAGCATGAATTGAGGCTGCACCTGAACGGCGCCATCAACAATGGCTGCAGTCAGGAAGAGGTCCGCGAGGTGCTGATCCAGGTCGCCGCCTATTGCGGCTTCCCGGCATCGCTGGAGGCCTTCCGAACCGCCAGCGACGTGTTCGCTGCGGCGGCGGAGCGAAAGCACGCAACGAGCGGGGCCGACGCGGCCGGGTAGATGACGAAGCCACTCCGCCGGGAGCCCTCGGCGCGATAGGACGGTGATGCGCGACGGCGGGCCGGCCAGCCCGCCCCTCACCCGCACCAGATGACGCGGGTTTCGTTCCTGAGGGCGGCGACGAGGGAGCCGACGACCATCTGGGCGCCGGCCTGCGGGTCGACGGTCGGGGTGGAGCGGCCGGCATAGGTGCCGCCGGGGCCGGTCGCCTCGACGGCGAGGACCCTCAGGCCGCCCGGGCCCTCGCCGGCATAGTCGATGCGGGTGGCGTCCAGCCCGACGCCGGCGATCGCGGCCGCCGCCAGCGCGTTGACGCCGCGATGGCGCGAGACGATCTCGCGCGCCGAGGCCGTCTCGCGGACGGCCGGCTTCGAGGCGTCGTCGCCGGTCCATGTGGCCGCGAAGGTGACGGTGGTGCCGGGCAGCGTGGCGAGTGCTGCGACCGCGTCCATGCCGCCGAAGGCGCCCGCGACAAGCCGCAGCCTGTGGCCGGTTTCGGCGCCGATCCGCTCCATGCGTTCGTAGAAGGCAGGGTCGGCCAGCGCCGAGGCGCTGATCGTCCAGAGGTCGGCCGCTACGAGCGCCTCGGGCCCGAACTCGACCAGCGCCTGCGGGCCGCCGGCTTCGATGATCAGGTCCAGCCCGCTGCCGAAGAAGGCGGCGCGGTCGGTGAGGACCGGCCCGGGGAAGGCGCGCTCCCTGCCGTCGCGGGCGAGTGCCGCGCCGACCTCCCAGCCGGGCACGCCGCCATCGGCGATCGCGCGGGCGACGCCGGCCGCGAGGCGGCCGCGGCCGATGAAGCCGACGCGCCGCGTGCGGTCCTGCCGGGCCGGCGCCACGGGCCGGCTCACTTCTTCGGCAGGTAGGATGTCGCGGCGCCGTTGCCGGCCGCGATGCGCTCGTGCGACTGCTGCTCGGCCTTGGCGAAGGCGACGGCCTTCTCGAGCAGCGGCACCGCCTCGCCGGCGGGATGGAACATGACGCCGTCCGCGTCGGCCGCGACGATGTCGCCGGGCGACACGCGCACGCCGCCGATCTCGATTTCCACCTGCGTCTCGACCATCGTGCTGACGGTCTTCATGCCGGCCATGTTGACCGCGCTCGACCAGGAGCCGGGGCCGTATTTCACCATGCCGTCGACGTCGCGCACCGGCCCGTCGACGACGATGCCGAGCACGCCCGACATCTTCAGCCGGTGGGCGAGCACGTCGCCGATGACGGCGCCGCCGAGATCGCCGACCGCCTGGATGACGAGCACGACGCCGGCGGGCACGCCGTCATAGGCCTGCATGATGCGCAGGCGGTTCTCGGCCGAAGTGCCGGGCGCGCGCGTCAGGCGCATCGTCCAGACCGGGCCGATCACCGGCGCGGGCGAGCCGATCGGCGCGATGGTGCCGGCGATGCGGTTGCGAATGTCCTCGTCCGGGTGCATGGCCTCGGCGGCGTCGTAGACGAGCGAGGCGTTGAGGCCGGTCGTGTCCGGCAGGTTGTTCGTCATGGTGCCCTCCATTTTGCGCCAATGCGCGTCGCGTCGAACCGGAATCATGCAACGCACTTCAAGTCTTTGTTTTTACGCATGTCGCTATGCCGAAACCGGTTCCCACTTTCGGGCGACATGCTCTAGAGCGCCGCGATCGGCGTGATTTCGACGAGGATGTCCGGATCGGCCATGTCGAGGACCGCGCAGGCCCTGCCCGGTGCCGCGCCCGGCGCCAGCCACGCGTCCCACACGGCGTTCATCGCGTCGTAGTCGGAGAGCCGCTTGATCCAGATCGTCGCCGACAGCAGCTTCGACTTGTCGCTGCCGGCGAGCGCCAGCATCCTGTCGATGTTGGCCAGCGTCTCGCGCGTCTGCTGCGTGATGTCGCCCGACCAGTCGTCGGCGACCTGCCCGGCCAGATAGACCGTGTCGTTGTGGACGACGACGCGGCTGCGCCGCGCATTGGATTCATACCGCTTGATCACGCCCATCTCCGTCTGCCTGCGAGCGGCGCAGGGTCCCGGCGGCCGCGATGCGCCGCCCCGGAATTCCCTGCTCCATCAGTCCCATTTCCTATCATCATATGTACATGGTATGCAATACTGATGGTCGGTAGAGACAGCCTGCCGATACTCCGGCCGCCCGTCATCCGGCCGGCTTTCCGCCCGCCGCGGCGACGGCGCCGAGGGGCACGGGCTTCACCGGGAAGCGGATGTTGAAGTAGCCCGCCTCGCCCTCGGACATGCCGAGGCGGGCTGCGACGAGGGCGGCTGCCGTCAGGCCGCAGGAGCGGCCCTGGCACGGCCCCATGCCGCAGCGCGTGAACGCCTTGAGCTGGTTCGGCCCCATCGCGCCGGCGTCGACCGCGTCGGCGAGCGCGCCGGCCGTCACCTCCTCGCAGCGGCAGACGACCACGTCGTCCACGGCCGGCACCCTGAAGGCGGGGAGCGGGCGATAGAGCGTGTCGAGGAAGGGCCGGGCGGCGAGTTCCCTGCGCATCGCGCGGCGCAGCCCGGCCGCGCGCGCGTCACGACCGGCCGCGTCGATGCGGCCGAGGTCGGCGGCGGCGGCGAGCGCGCTCAGCCGGCCCGAAAGCGCAGCCGCCCTCGCCCCGGCGATGCCGGCGACGTCGCCGCCGCAATAGAGATCGGGCCGCGAGGCCGCGCCCCAGGCGTCGGTGCGCGGCCGCCACGAGAGCTGCGCCTCGTCCCAGACATGCGCGCAGCCGGCGGCGCGGGCGAGGTTGGTGTTGGGCGCGATGCCCTGGTGGAGGAAGGCGTGCGACGTGGCGATCTCGCCCTCGCTCGCGCCCGCCCGCCAGCGTACCGCCTCCAGCGCGTCGCGGCCGCGCATCTCGAGACGGTCGACGTTGCGCACCACGCGCACGCCGGCCGCGCCGATCTCGCGCAGCAGGCCGAGCCCCTTCGACAGGTACGACCAGCCCGGCAGGGCCGCCGGCATGTGGCGCAGCGCGCCGAGATAGGCCTGCCACGGCGTCGTGTCGAGCACGGCCGCGACCTTGACGCCGGCGCGCAGATATTGCGCCACGACGAGGTAGAGCAGCGGCCCCGAGCCGCAGAACACGGCGTTCTCGGCGACGGTCGCCGAGGCCTTGAGCAGGATCTGCGCCGCGCCCGCCGTCATGACGCCCGGCAGCGTCCAGCCGGCCACCGGCATCGGCCGCTCCATCGCGCCGGTGGCGTTGAGCAGCTTGCGCCAGGCGACGGTGCCGCCGCCGTGCGGGCCGGCGAAGGAGAGTTCGCCCGCATCGACGTGCCAGACCGTGCTCCCCGGCCGGTAGTCGCAGCCGCAGGCGAGGAACCGCTCGGCCAGCGCCTTGCCTTCCCAATAGTCCGGGCCGAGCACCTGCGGATCGAGTCCGGCCGGCCGCGTGATGCCGCGATAGATCTGTCCGCCGGGGGCGGCCTGCTCGTCGAGGACGCAGACGGAGAGGCCGAGCGCGGTCGCCTCGACGGCCGCGGCCATGCCGGCCGGGCCGGCGCCGACGATGGCGAGGTCGAAAGTCGCGTCACTCATCGGCCAGCCCCTCCGCGGCCAGGAAGGCCGCAGCCGAAGCGCCTTCCTGCCGGCGCACCGTCATGCCGTCCGCCACGGCGGTCAGGCAGGTCTGCGAATTGGGCACGCCGTCGACCACCGCGAGGCAGTCGAAGCACACCCCCATCATGCAGTAGGGCATGCGCGGCGCGCCGGAGACGGGCGTCGAGCGGAACGGGCCGAAGCCCGCGCGCAGCAGCACGGCGGCGAGGTTCTCGCCGGGCGCGCAGGCGATCCGGCGGCCGTCGACCTCGATGCCGATCGCCGGCGTCTCAGGAGTTGCGAGGGATCTGAACATCGAAGCGGTCCGGGCTGAAGCTCTGCGTAAGGTGGGGCGGCAGGCGCCCCTCGTCGGCCAGCGAGGCGGCGACCACCGCGGCGTGGAAGGGCGACAGCGTGACGCCGCTGTGCACCGAGACGGCGAACGCGCCGGGCGCCTCCTGCGAGGCCTGCACGATCGGCAGGCCGTCGGGGCTCATCACGCGCAGCGCGCCCCATGCGCGCACCAGCCGCACGTCCTTCATGAACGGGAACACGGTGGTCAGGCGGTCGGCGGTGCGGGCGAGGATCGGCCGGGTGACGCCTTCGTCGAAGCCCGCCTCCTCGGACGAATCCCCGCAGATGACGCCGCCGTCCTCGGTCTGGCGGATGAAGTGGAAGGAGAGCGGCATGAACGGCTTCAGCTTCTCGGTGACGATGATCTGGCCGCGCACGGGCCGCAGCGGCGCGCGCATGCCGAGTTGCGGCGCCAGCATCGCATTGCCCAGCCCTGCGGCCAGAAGCACGCGCGCGGCCCCGTAGGTGCCCGTCGCCGTCGTGGCCGCGAAGCCGTCGCCGTCCCGGGCGATCGTCCCGACGCGGGCGCCGGAGACATAGGTGCCGGAGGCCGCCCTGAAGGCCACGAGCAGGGCGCGCAGGAGCCGCAGCGGGTCGACCGTGCCGTCGAGCGGCGAAAGCGTGCCGCCGGCCATGGTCGGGCCGATCATCGGATACATCTTCCGCAGCTCCGACGCCGAGACCTCGCGCGGCTCGGCCGGGATGGTCGAATCCGCCTCGGCGGCGGCGAGCATCGCCATGCGCTGCTTCAGCTCGGCTTCCGAGAAGCAGACGCAGATCGCGCCTTCCTGCCGGTATCGCAGTTCGACCCCCGAGACCTCCTCGATCTCGCGGGCGAAGGCCGGCCATTCGAGCGCCGAGCGGCGCGTCACCTCGGCATAGGCCGGGACGCCGGCCCCCTTGCCCTGGATCCAGATGTTGCCGAAATTGCCGCGCGCGGCCCGGTGGGCGACGTCGCCCTCGTCGAGCACGGTCACCGCCAGCCCGCGCCGGGCGAGCCCGTAGGCGATCGCCAGCCCGACGAGGCCGCCGCCGATGACCAGATAATCGCCCGACTTCATCTCGCGCGCATCGCCGTCTTACACGTATCTGCGCGGCCGCAGGCCGGACTGGAACCAGCGGATCATCGACACCGCGTCGTAGACCGGGATGCCGTAGCGCTCCACCACCGCATGGCTGAACGGGGTCATGTTGGTGCATTCGGCCACCACGGCGCCGATGTCGGGATTGGCCTCGATCAGGCGGCCGACCGTGTCGACGATCTCCTGCTGCTGCACCTCGAAGGGCGCGGTGTCCTCCGCCGTCATGATCGCGCGGGCGAAGGCGGACTCCCTGTCCATGCCGATGATCGGCGTGTCGTCGGGCACGCCGACGTCCTTCAGGTAGGCCGGGTTCATCAGCGCCGAGCTGAAGGTGATGACGCCGACCCGCTTGTTCGACGGGATCAGCCGCTGCACCAGCGGCACCTGCAAAAGGCTGCTGGTCGCGACCGGCACCGGGCAGGTGTCGGCGAGCTCCTTCTGGTAGATCGACAGGAAGCCGCAGGTGGTGGTGATGCCGTCGACGCCCTGCTCCACCAGCTCGGCCGCCGCGCGCTTGAACGGCTCCAGCAGGCTCGAATTGTGCAGCTCGGTCATGCGCGAGGGGACGGCGTCCTCCACCACCTTGTACTGGACCGGGAAGTCCCAGGTCGTGGCGTTGCCGACGTCGCCCGGATAGCGGGTGAACTTCGACTTCACCATCAGGATGCCGACGTTCACGCCGTGGAATGTCCGTTTTCTCGTCATGTCGTCTCCATGCGATGGGTCGCGCCCGCGGGCGCGCTGGGTGGGTTCCGGTCCGGTCAGCCCGCCTTGCCGCGGCGCTCGATGGCGGGCTGCGAGAAGCAGGTGATCGGCGGCAGCGGGCCGTCGAAGCGCTCGACCTCGACGAGGCAGGAATAGGCGCTGGTGCCCTGCGCCAGCTTCGACGTGCCGCGGTCCGGCGTCAGCACGTTGGGGTTGCCGTGGCGGTCCATCGAGCTGCCGGCCGGGTCGACCGGGTCGAACCACGCGCCCGTCGGCAACTGGACCACGCCGGGCCGCAGCGCGTCGGAGACCACCGCGCCGGCCAGGCAGGAGCCGCGGTCGTTGTGGATGCGCACGACGTCGCCGTCGCGGATGCCGCGCGCCGCCGCGTCGGCGGCGCTGATGCGCACCGGCTCCCTGCCCTGCACCTTGAGCGCGCGCGAATAGGAGCCGCAGTCGTACTGGCTGTGCAGCCGCGTCTTCGGCGCGTTGGAGAGCAGGTGCAGCGGGTATTTCCGCGCCGCCGGCGCGCCGAGCCATTCGGTCGATTCGTACCACATGGGATGGCCGCGGCAGTCGTCGTAGCCGAAACCGTCGATCGTCTGCGAGAAGATCTCGATGCGCCCCGACGGCGTCTTCAGCGGATGCTCGGCGGGATCGTCGCGGAAATCCTTGAGCAGGTCGCGCATCTCGGTGGCGCGGGCGAAATCGAGATATTCGCCGGCCCAGAACGTGTCGAAATCGGGCGTGTTCAGGCCGCGCTTGGCCAGCCGCTCGCTCGCCTGCTCGTAGAGGTGGCGCAGCCAGCCCTCCTCGTCGCGCCCCTCCGAGAAGGCCTCGAGGCAGCCCAGCCGCTCCGCCAGCCCGCAGAAGACCTCGTAGTCCGTCCGCGATGCCCCGTAGGGATCGAGGACGCGGTGGGAGGCGGAGAGGAAATGGTCGCGGCTGGAGGCGGCGATGTCGTTGCGCTCCAGCGAGGTGGCGACCGGGAAGACGATGTCGGCCCGCCGCGCCAGCGGGTTCCACCAGGAATCGTGGACGATGACCGTCTCCGGCCGGCGCCACGCCTCCATCAGCCGGTTGAGGTCCTGATGGTGGTGGAACGGGTTGCCGCCGGCCCAGTAGATCATCCGGATCTCGGGATAGCGCCGCCGCTGCCCGTTGAAGTCGTAGGGCGCGCCGGGGTTGAGCAGCATGTCGGCGATGCGCGCGACGGGGATGAAGTCGCCGACCGGGTTGGTGCCCTTCGGCAGCGCCGGCCAGGGCACCGGCGCGGTGGTCGAGCCGATGGCGCTGATCGAGCCGTAGCCGAAGCCGAAGCCGCCGCCCGGCAGGCCGATCTGGCCGAGCATCGCCGCCAGCGTCACCGTCATCCAGTAGGGCTGCTCGCCGAAATCGGCCCGCTGCAGCGACCAGGCGGTCATGATCATCGTGCGGCGCGAGGCCATTTTTCGCGCCAGCGCGCGGATGTCCGCCGCGTCGATGCCGGTGATGCCCGCCGCCCACTCGGCCGATTTCGGCCGGCCGTCTGTCTCGCTCACGAGATAGGCGAGGAAGCGCGGGAAGCCGGTGCAGTGGCTGTCGAGGAAGGCGCGGTCGTGCAGGCCTTCCTCGACCAGCGTGTGGGCGATGCCGAGCATCAGGGCGACGTCGGTCGCCGGCCGGACCGGCAGCCAGCGCGCGCGCGCCTCGTCCATGGCGTCGTCGCGGATCGGGCCGACGAGGACGAACTCGACGCCCGCCGCCGCGCAGCGCGCGAGTGCGCCGCGCAGGCCGTGGCTCGAAATGCCGCCCGGGCTGACCTGCGCGTTCTTCCACGGCGTGCCGCCGAACATCACCACGAGTTCGGAGTTCGCCTCGATCGACGTCCAGCTCGTCTGGCCGGAGCCGAGCCCGAGGCTGTCGCCGAGCACATGCGGCAGGATCGTGTCGCCGGCGGCGTAGCTGTAGTTCTGCGTCGAGGCCGTGTAGCCGCCCGCGGCGTTCAGGAACCTGTGGATCTGGCTCTGCGCGTGGTGGAAGCGCCCGGCGCTCGCCCAGCCGTAGGAGCCGCCGAAGATGGCGCCGTTGCCGTGCGTGCCGCGGATGCGGTCGATCTCGCCGGCGGCGAGCGCCAGCGCCTCGTCCCACGACACCTCGACGAACGGCTCGGCGCCGCGCAGCCGCGGGTCCGAGGGGCCGCGCGCGGCGAGGAAGCTTTTGCGCACCGACGGGTTGGCGATGCGCGAGGGCGCGACGGCGCCGTCGACCATCTGGTCGCCGAGGTTGGACGGATCCTCCTCGCCCTCGATGGGCAGCAGGCCGCCCAGCCGCCCGCCGTCCAGCCTGACGCGATAGTTGCCCCAATGGGTGATGGCGAGCGGGCGTTCAGGCTTGGGCAGCATCCGTCATCCTTCCACGCGGGCGCGCCCGGCGGGGCCGACGGCGGCCCGCTCGGGCTCGGCGGGCGGCGCGACCACGCCGCTCTTTTCGATGAACTCGCAGGCCCGCAGCATGTGCTGCTTGGCCATCGCCTCCATGTCGTCGCCGTCGCGGGCGCGCAGCACGTCG
>JAFKJY010000175.1 GCA_017305835.1 Hyphomicrobiales bacterium | reverse complement strand
GCAGCCGGCAAGCAACGCGGCCGCGAGCGCCGTAGAGGCCAGCCCGGCGATGCCGGAACGCGCCCGGCCATTGAATTTGGTGGATACCAGCAACACCTTCACCTCGCCCTCATTGTCCCGTCGGCCGGCTGGCCGCCTCGGTTTGCTCAGGCCGCGAAAAGCGGTAAACCAGCTTGGTCGGCGATGCAACCGGGCCGCCCGCCGCAACGCGACCACAGGTAAGCAACGGAGTCCCGCCCGCCATGTTCAAGCGCCTGTTCGGATTGGCCCCCCGTCCCGACCCTTCGGTCGTGGACGCGCTCTACGACCGAATCGTGGCGGCGGCGCGGCAGCCGGCCTTCTATGCGCAATGGGACGTGCCCGACACGCCGCTCGGCCGCTTCGAGATGGTCGCGCTGCACGTCTTCCTCTTCCTGCACAGGCTGCGCGGCGTCGGAGGCGAGGCGCACGACATCGCCCAGCAGCTCACCGACGACTTCTTCAAGGAGGTCGAGCATTCGATCCGCGAGCTCGGCGTCGGCGACATGGGCGTGCCCAAGCGCATGAAGAAGCTCGCCGGCATGTTCTACGGCCGCGCGGCCGCCTATGGCGCGGCGCTCGACGCGGGTGACCGCGCAGCACTTGCCGCCGCGCTCACCCGCAACATCCGCCCCGGCGTCGAGGCCTGGCCGCAGGCCGACGATCTCGCGGCCTACGTCGCCGCGGCCCGCGACGACCTCGCAGGCCAGCCGCTGCCGGCGATCTGCGCCGGCCGGATCGCCTTCCCGGCGGCCGCCGAGCCTGCCGGGCGGGGAGAGGCGGCATGAGCCACCATCACCACGCCGCCGCCGAAAGCCCGGTCACCTACAAGGTCAACGTCGCGCGCCTGTCGCGCAGCGGCCTGCCGGTCTGGCTGGAGGCCGACGCGGCGCAGCGGGAGGCGCTCGCCGCCGAGCACGGGCTGCAGTCCGTCGAGTCCTTCCGCTTCGACCTGACGCTGGCCCCGTGGAAGGGGCGGGGCGTGCGCGTCTCCGGCACGGTCCGCGCCGAGATCACCCAGGCCTGCATCATCACGCTCGACCCGGTGCCGGCGGTGATCGAGGAGACGATCGAGACGGTGCTGGTGCCGGAAGGCTCGAAGCTCGCCACGCCGCGCTGGGCCGAGCAGGGCGAGATGATCCTCGACGCCGAAGGGCCGGACGCGCCGGAGACCTTCTCGGGCGATTCGGTCGACGTCGGCGCGCTCGCCGAGGAGTTCTTCGCGCTGGCGATCGACCCCTATCCGCGCAAGGCCGGCGCCTCGGTCGAGGCGGCCGATACCGGCGCGCCGCAGGACGAGGAGCACGGCCCGCTCTACGAGAAGCTGCGCGATCTTGCCAGAAAGCCCTGAAAAGCCGCTTTCGCTGCCCGCGCGACGCGCCGGATCCGGCCGCGCGCAAGGGCCGCATCCGGCGAGCGGGACGTTCCTTGGAGACTCGACGAAATGCCGGTTGTGCGGGGACGCAAAACCGCTATTTTCGCCGCATCTTCCGGGTTCACCCGTCCGCGACCTGATGGGACGACAGCCGCGTGATACGCATATCCATTGACGCCATGGGCGGGGACCACGGTCCGGCCATCGTGCTGCCCGGCATCGACCGGGTCGCCGAACGGCGTCCCGACGTCCGCTTCCTCATCTACGGCATCGCCGCCGAGGTGGAGCCGCTGCTCGAGCGCTACCCGCGGCTCAAGGCGGTCTCCGAGTTCCACCCCTGCGAGGTGGCGGTGCGCATGGACGACAAGCCGAGCCAGGCGCTGCGCCAGGGCCGTTGGAAATCGTCCATGTGGAAGGCGATCGAGGCGGTGAAGAACGGCGAGGCCGACGTCTGCGTCTCGGCCGGCAACACCGGCGCGCTGATGGCGATGGCCAAGTTCTGCCTGCGCACCATGGCCACCATCGAGCGCCCGGCGATCGCCGCGCTCTGGCCGACGATCAAGAGCGAATGCGTCGTGCTCGACGTCGGCGCCACGATCGGCGCGGACGCCCAGCAGCTCGTCGACTTCGCCATCCTCGGCGCGGCGATGGCGCACGCGCTGTTCCAGATCGAGCGGCCCAAGGTCGGCCTCCTCAATGTCGGCGTCGAGGAGGTCAAGGGCCAGGAAGAGGTGAAGGAGGCCGGGCGCATGCTGCGCGAGGCCGCCCCCGCCTCGATGGAATATACCGGCTTCGTCGAGGGCGACGACATCGCCAAGGGCACCGTCGACGTGGTCGTCACCGAGGGCTTTTCCGGCAACATCGCGCTGAAGACGGCTGAGGGCACGGCCAAGCTGATCGCCGAATATCTGCGCGCGGCCATGAACCGCACGCTGATGGCGCGCATCGGCTACCTGTTCGCCCGCGGCGCCTTCCAGCGGCTGCGCGAGAAGCTCGACGTGCGCAAGGCCAATGGCGGCGTCTTCCTCGGCTTGAACGGCGTCGTGGTGAAGAGCCACGGCGGCACCGACGACGAGGGCTTCGCCGCCGCCGTCGAACTCGGCTACGACATGGTCCGCCGCAAGCTGCTGGCCACGATCAGCTCGGAACTCGAGCGCTTCCACGCCACGCTGGCGGCGCCCCGCGCCGAGCCGGCCGCGGCTTCGAGAGACATGTGAGGTTTGTCCGGATGATGCGATCCGTCGTACGCGGCGTGGGTTCCGCGCTGCCATCGCGCGTGATGAGGAACGCGGATTTCGAGGGCATCGTCGACACCTCCGACGAATGGATCGTCCAGCGCACGGGCATCCGCGAGCGCCGCATCGCCAGCGACGCCGAGACGACCGCCTCGCTGGGCGAGGCGGCGGCCCGCGCCGCGCTCGCCAGTGCCGAGCTGACGCCGGACGACATCGACGCGATCGTGCTGGCGACCTCGACGCCCAACAACACCTTCCCCGCCACGGCCGTCGAGATCCAGGAACGGCTGGGCATGCATCACGGCTTCGCCTTCGACATGCAGGCGGTCTGCTCCGGCTTCGTCTACGCGCTGACGGTGGCCGACCTGCACATCCTCGCCGGCAAGGCCCGCCGCGTGCTGGTCATCGGCGCCGAGACCTTCTCGCGCATCCTCGACTGGACCGACCGCACCACCTGCGTGCTGTTCGGCGACGGCGCCGGCGCGGTCGTGCTGGAAGGGCAGGAGGGGGCCGGCACGACGACCGACCGCGGCATCATCGCCTCCAGCCTGCGCTCCGACGGCTCCCACAAGGAGAAGCTCTACGTCGACGGCGGCCCCTCGACCACCGGCACGGTCGGTCACCTGCGCATGGAAGGCCGCGAGGTCTTCAAGCATGCGGTCGCCATGATCACCGACGTGATCGAGGACGTCTTCGCGCAGGCGGGCGTGACCGCGGCCGACATCGACTGGTTCGTGCCGCACCAGGCCAACAAGCGCATCATCGACGCCTCGGCCCGCAAGCTGGGCATCGCCGAGGAGAAAGTCGTCATCACCGTCGACCGCCACGGCAACACGTCCGCCGCCTCCGTGCCGCTGGCGCTGGCCGAGGCCGTCGGCGACGGCCGCATCAAGAAGGGCGATCTCGTGCTTCTGGAAGCCATGGGCGGCGGCTTCACCTGGGGCGCGGTTCTGGTGCGTTGGTAGGATTGCCTGCCTGCCGGTAGTAAAGCGTTCACGCTGGCATGCCTGCGGTCGACGGGCCGCGGAAGCTGGTTCTTGACCTCAACGGGGCAATTCCTTAACGTCCCCGCACTGTTGAATTTCAGCGATTTCGGACTGGTGGGACCGGCTGCATGGGGGGAAAGACGATCACGCGCGCCGATCTCGCCGAAGCCGTCTACCGTAAGGTAGGGCTGTCGCGCACCGAATCGTCCCAGCTCGTGGAAATGGTGCTCGACGAGATCTGCGGCGCCATCGTGCGCGGCGAGACCGTCAAGCTCTCCTCCTTCGCCACCTTCCAGGTCCGCTCCAAGAACGAGCGCATCGGCCGCAATCCCAAGACCGGCGAAGAAGTGCCGATCTCGCCGCGCCGGGTGATGACCTTCAAGGCCTCCAACGTCCTCAAGCAGCGCATCCTCGCCGCCCACCGGGCGGTCGTGGCCAAGGCCGCCAAGAAATAGCCTCGGCCGCCGCGCGCCTTGTCGCCGGCCTGCCTGCGGTTTGACTTGAATGTTTCAGCCCAACCGGCTGGAATGCGGTCCGAATCGGTTCGGCAGGAGAAATCCGCATGGACAAGAGTCCAGATGCGTTTCGCACCATCAGCGAAGTTGCCGAAGACCTCGACCTGCAGCAGCACGTGCTGCGCTTCTGGGAAACCCGCTTCAACCAGATCAAGCCGATGAAGCGCGGCGGCGGCCGCCGCTACTACCGGCCGCAGGACGTCGAGCTGATCAAGGGCATCCGCTTCATGCTCTACGATCAGGGCTACACCATCAAGGGCGTGCAGAAGCTGCTCAAGGAGAACGGCGTCCAGTTCGTCGTGGCCATCGGCAATGGCGACCTCGCGGCCGTCGAGGCGATCGCGCAGCGCCGGCAGGCCGAGGCGCAGGCGGAGGCCGCCGCGTCGCAGCCGCGCGGCGGCGAGGACGAGATGCTGGTCGGCGAGGCGCGGGCAAAACCCAGCCGCCGCTTCTTCGGGTTGGGCCGCGGGGAGGAGGACGGGCCGGTGCAGCCGGGCGAGGGGCGCCTGTCGCGCGACAACCGCGCATTGCTGCAGGAGGCGCTGTTCGACCTTCTGGAGTGCAAGCGCCTGCTCGACCAGGTGCGCTGACGGCGAAAATTCGGGCCGGCATCGTGCCCGGCCGCCTTTCGGGCGGGAGGACGGGATGGCAGCCTTCATCATCGCCGACACGAAGATCGAGAACGCCGCCGAATACGAGGACTACAAGCGCCAGGCGCGCGCCATCGCCGAGCGCTATGGCGGCGTCTACCGCGCCCGCGGCGGCGAGACCGAGGTGGTCGACGCCGAGCTGTGGACGCCGACCCGGCTGGTGATCATCGAGTTCCCCGACATGGCGAGCGCCCGCGCCTTCGCCCATTCGGCCGAATACGCGCCGGTGGCGGCGCTGCGCCACGCCCATGCCAGGAGCACCGTCGTCATCGTCGACGGCATGAGCTAGCGGGAGTGTGGAAGGCGCGGGGCTTACCCACGCCTCGCTCCTGCTCCGGGCCCGTCAGTCGGGGCGCGGCCGGCGCCGCATCGTGGCGCGCGGCGTGCCCGGATCCCGCAGCACCCGGTCCGGCACCCTGTTGGGCAGCCAGTCGACCTCCAGGATCATGCGCGACGACAGCCCGTACCGGTTGTCGGCGGCGG
>JAFKJY010000174.1 GCA_017305835.1 Hyphomicrobiales bacterium | reverse complement strand
GACGCCGGCCTCGTCGTCAACCCCGACGGCGCCCGCGCCCAGATCGAGGGCGGCCTGATCCAGGGCGCGAGCTGGGCGCTGAAGGAGGCGGTCCGCTTCGAGGACGGCCGCGTCGCCTCGGCCGATTTCTCGACCTACCCGATCCTCCGCTTCTCCGAGGTGCCCGAGATCGAGGTCGCGCTGATCGACCGCCCCGGCGAGCGCTCGCTGGGCATCGGCGAGGCCTCTTCCGGCCAGGCCGCGGCCGCGATCGCCAACGCCGTGGCGCGCGCGCTCGGCCTGCGCATCCGCACCCTGCCGATGACGCGCGAGCGGATTTCGGCCATGCTGCTCGGCGCGGCCGGCTGACTCGCGGCCGGCCCGCGGAAGCTTCGGAACCTCCGGATCGGGCGGCCGTCCCCGCCGCGACGACATGGTTTCCGTTTCGTTTCCCTATTCACTAAAATTTAAACAGTTGCAGAACAAGACTGGAACAGATAGTGATTGTTCCGGTTTTGTTTTGCCGGTGATTCCCGGCGAGGTTTCCGAAGGGGCGGAGATGCTCACGCGCAAGCAACACGAATTGCTTATGTTCATCCACGAGCGTCTGAAGGAGACGGGCATCCCGCCGTCCTTCGACGAGATGAAGGAGGCGCTGGATCTCGCCTCGAAATCCGGCATCCACCGGCTGATCACGGCGCTGGAGGAACGCGGCTTCATCCGCCGCCTGCCCAACCGCGCGCGTGCTCTTGAAGTGTTACGCCTGCCCGATTCGATCGCGCCCGGCCTCGGCGGCCCGCGCAAGTTCTCGCCCGGCGTCATCGAGGGCGGCCTCGGCCGCAAGCCGGAGCCCGCGCGGCTGCATTCGGCGAGCAACGACGACGAGGCGACCGCCGTCTCGCTGCCCGTCATGGGGCGCATCGCGGCCGGCGTGCCGATCTCGGCCATCCAGCACCAGACCCATTCGATCGCCGTGCCGCCGGAGATGCTGGCCGGCGGCGAACACTACGCGCTGGAGGTCAAGGGCGATTCGATGATCGAGGCCGGCATCCTCGACGGCGACACGGTCATCATACGCAACGGCCAGACGGCCAATCCGGGCGACATCGTCGTGGCGCTGGTGGACGACGAGGAGGCGACGCTGAAGCGCTTCCGCCGCAAGGGCGCCTCGATCGCGCTGGAGGCCGCCAACCCCGCCTACGAGACTCGCATCTTCGGCCCCGACCGCGTCAAGGTGCAGGGCCGCCTCGTCGGCCTCATCCGCCGCTACTGAGCCGCCGGGCCGGCGGGCGCCCGACATCCTCTTCCCGCTTGTTCCCGCGTGCGAAGAGGGATTCGGAGATCGCCCCTCATCTCTCTGCCGGACCTTCTCCCCGCATGCGGAGAGAAGGAGGTTGGCGCAACGCCGACGCCTCCTCTCCTCGTCCTTCACGGGGAGAGGGTAAGGGTGAGGGGCATGCTCCGCTCAACGAGGCTGAGCCTTCCGAAGGCCGCTAGCGTCCGGCCGCAGCCTTCGCCGGCACATCTCCCTGCTTGGCCTCCGCCGACGCCGCGGCCGCCGGCTTCTTCTCTGCCGCTGTCCTGCCCTTCGCCTGATAGGGCGGCAGGCCCCTCGCCTCGCGCGAGAAGCGGCGCTGGCTGTGCCAGGGCCGGTCCTCCTCGCCGATCGCAAAGGCGAGGTCCGCGATGCCGCCTTGCGCGTCGAAGCGCAGCGCGACGCTGCCTCGCCGCGCCAGATCGCGCGCGGTGACGACACGGGCCGCCCCGTCCCGTCCGCACGGATTGCTTGCCGTCGCGTCGAGGATGAGGATCAGTGCCGCGCCGGCGCAGGCCGGCCGCGCGGCTTCGGCCGTCGGCGCCGACGCCACCACCGCCCCGCTTGCATGCCGGCCGAGGCAGAGCCCGTCGGCGCACCGGAACGGCTGCTCCTCCCCGCTCTCCGCCAGCGCCCCCTTCCCCGGTTTCACGATCGTGCCGGCCATCAGCGCCCGCGACCAGTCCTCCAGCTCGAACGCCGCCGGCCGCGGCCGGTTGACCGCCAGCCGCCCGTCCGACAGCCGCAGCGCCATCAGCCTTCCGTCCTCGGCGATCAGCACGTCCGGCATCTGCCGCCCGAGGATCAGCACCACGCCGAGCGCCAGGAACGGCAGCGCCGCCGCCCGCAGCCACGTCGTCGCGGCGGTGAGGATCACCAGCGCGACCGACAGCACGACCACCGCCGCCGGCGGCACCAGCCCGACGGCGTCGATCGGCGTCCGCTCGGCCAGCCAGTGCGCGATGGCCAGCATGGCCGACAGCCCCTTGCCCATGATCACGAAGAAAGGCCCGTCGATCCCGAGCGGCATCAGCACCGTGCCGGCCACCGCCATCGGCATGACGGCGACCGACACGATCGGCATCGCCAGAAGGTTCGCGACGAGCCCGAGCGGCGCCATCCGCTCGAAATGCCAGGCCGCATAGAGGCCAGTCGCCGCGCCCGCGATCAGCGAGGTGGCCGCGAGCCCGCCGAAGAAGGCGAGCGCCCATCCCGCCCAGCGGCGCACGGCCGGCCCGTCGGCGCGCCGCGCGCCGTCCCGCGGCGCGCGCCGGCGCCGCTCCGCATGCCAGCCATAGGCGGCGATCAGGGCAGCGGTCGCGGCGAACGACATCTGGAAGCTCGGCCCCATCACCTCGTGCGGCGAGACCGCCAGCACGATCAGCGCCGATATTGCGAGGTTGCGCATCGTCAGCGCCGCGCGGTCGAACAGCACGGCCGCCAGCATCACCGCGCACATGATGTGGCTGCGCTCGGCCGCGACGTCCATGCCCGAGATCGCCAGGTAGAGCGTGATCGCGACGAGCGCGGTTGCCGCCGCGTATTTCTTCACCGGATGCCGCGACGAAAATCCCGGAAACAGCGCGAAGATCGCCCGCATCGCGCCGAGCACGGTGCCGGCGACCAGCGCCATGTGCAGGCCGGAGATCGACAGGACATGCGCCAGCCCCGTCTTGCGCAGCGCCTCGTTGTCGGCCTCCGGGATGCCGCCGCGCACGCCGGCGATCAGCGCCGCCGCGATCTCGCCCTCGGAGCCGGAGATGTGTGCGCGGATGCGGGCAGAGAGCGCGTCGCGAACGTTCTCGGTCAGGATCGTCAGCCGCGCCCATATGTCGGGCGCCCCGGCCGCCGCCGCGATGTCCGGGCCGCGCAGGAAGAACCCGCTCGCGCCGATCCCGAGGAAATAGCTCTGGAACGAGAAGTCGTAGCTGTTCGGCCGCACCGGCCCGCCCGGCGGCAGCAGCCGAACGGCGCCCGTCACCGTCGCGCCGGCCGCGAGGCCCTCGGGCAGCTTGCGCGCGGTGACGCGGATGCGCTGCGGCGCGTAGCGCAGATGCGGCCGCTCCGTCGCGATCAGGTCGATCGTCAGCCGCGGCGGCCTGTCGACGCGGCGCTCGACGGCGACGACGCGGCCGGTGATGCGCGTCGTGATCTCCGCGCCCAGCATCTGCGTGCCGGCGAGCCGGATCTCCAGCGACGCGGCGAGCATGCCGAGGGCGAGCACGAGCACGGCGGCCGACAGCGCCCGCAGCCGCGGCCGCGCCGCGGCAAGCAGCATCGCGCAGGCGGCCAGCGCGGCGATACCGGCTACAACAAGCGGGGCCGGCTCCCGCGCGAGCGAAAAGTTCGCCGCAGCACCTGCGCCGAACAGGACCGGGATCAGCACGAAGGCCGTGCCGCGCTCGCGCTCCTCGGCGACGGCCGTCCGCGCGGCCGCAGCCGCCCTCAGTGCCGCCCGCCTCAGCCGGGCGGCGACGGGCAATCGCGCCGGCGCCGGGGCGAGCGCCGGCCAGCCTCGCCGCAGGACGACCGGAAGCGCCCCGCCCGCGAGGGCCGGCCCGTCATTCCCGTCCTGCGCCGACGCCTGCGCGACCACCAAACCCAAGCCCGCGAAACGCTTGCGCCCCAACCGCCCTATGCTACATGAACGCCCACGCAACGCCACCAGCCGCGGCCGCCATGCGCCCGCCGCGCTCCCGGGAAATTCACGACATGTCCGTGGTCACACGCTTCGCCCCCTCGCCCACCGGCTATCTGCACATCGGCGGCGCCCGCACGGCCCTGTTCAACTGGCTCTACGCGCAGCACACCGGCGGCAGGATGCTGCTCAGGATCGAGGACACCGATCGCGAGCGCTCGACCGAGGCCGCCACCGCCGCGATCCTCGACGGCCTCACCTGGCTCGGCCTCACCTGGGACGGCGAGGCGATCTCGCAGTTCGCCCGCGTCGCGCGCCACCGTGAGGTGGCCGAGGAACTGGTCGCGCGCGGCAGGGCCTACTACGCCTACGAGACCGCCGGGGAGCTGGAGGCGATGCGCGAGAAGGCCCGCGCCGAGGGCCGCCCGCCGCGCTACGACGGCGGCTGGCGCGACCGCGATCCCGCGCAGGCGCCGGCCGGCGTCAAGCCGGTCATCCGCATCAAGGCGCCGCACGAGGGTGAGACCATCGTGCGCGACCGCGTGCAGGGCGACGTGCGCTTCCCCAACAAGGACCTCGACGACTTCATCCTCCTGCGCTCGGACGGCACGCCGACCTACATGCACGCCGTCGTCGTCGACGACCACGACATGGGCGTCACCCACATCATCCGCGGCGACGACCACCTGACCAACGCCGCCCGCCAGCAGGTCATCTACGATGCCATGGGCTGGGACATTCCGGTGATGTCGCACATCCCGCTGATCCACGGGCCCGACGGCGCCAAGCTGTCGAAGCGCCACGGCGCGCTCGGCGTCGAGGCCTACCGGGCGATGGGCTATCTGCCCGCCGCGCTGCGCAACTATCTCGCGCGGCTGGGCTGGAGCCATGGCGACGACGAGGTGATGTCGACCGCGCAGATGATCGAGTGGTTCGAGATCGAGGACGTCAACAAGGGCGCCGCGCGTTTCGACTACGCCAAGCTCGAGGCTTTGAACGGCCTCTACATGCGCCAGACGCCCGACGCGGAGCTGACGGCGATCTTCCTCGACACGCTGCCGCATCTGGAGGGCGGTCCGGCGATCCTGGCGCGCATGACCGAGCCGCGCCGCGCCCGGTTGCTCGCCGCCATGCCGGGCCTCAAGGAGCGCGCCAAGACGCTGCGCGAACTCGCCGACAGCGCCTACTACCTCTATGCGGAGCGCCCGCTCGCGCTCGACGAGAAGGCCGCCGCGCTGCTCGATGAGGACGCCCGAAAGACGCTTGCCGCCCTGCGTCCCCTGCTGGCGGCGGTCGATTCGTGGGAGCCGGCCGCGCTCGAGGCCGCCGTGCGCGTCTATGCGGAAGCTGCCGGCCTAAAG
>JAFKJY010000077.1 GCA_017305835.1 Hyphomicrobiales bacterium | reverse complement strand
TTCGAAATCCTGTCAGGTGACATCGTGAGCAACTCCGCGATACAAGACGACCTCGAGACGCTGCAGCGGGAGACATTCGACTACTTCATCCATGAAGCGAACCCTGCCAACGGCCTCGTCCGCGATAAGACGGAAGCGAACTGGCCCGCAAGCATCGCCGCCACTGGCCTTGCGCTGGCCTGCTATCCGGTGGGCGTCGAACGCGGATTCATGACGCGAAGCGCGGCTGCGGAACGCACTTTGGCCACGCTGCGCTTTTTCTGGAATAGCCCCCATGGGCCGGAGCCGGACGCCACGGGACATCGTGGTTTCTACTATCACTTCCTGGATATGCAGACCGGCCGGCGCGCCTGGCAGTGCGAGCTGTCGACTATCGACAGCACCTTTTTGTTGGCCGGCGGGCTGGCCGCAGCAGCGTTTTTCGATGCGAACACGCAAGCCGAAGCCGAGATCCGCACTCTGGCCGATGCTCTCTATCGTCGCGTCGATTGGCGCTGGGCACAGGACGGTGGAGAAACCGTCAGCCACGGTTGGACGCCCGAGCGCGGATTCCTGAAGTACCGCTGGGAAGGATATGACGAGGCGCTTTTGCTCTATGTTCTGGGGCTCGGCTCGCCGACGCATCCTCTACCCCCGACCAGCTACACGGCCTGGACGGCCACTTTCCGCTGGGAGCACTGCTACGGCTACGACTATCTCTATGCGGGACCGCTGTTTATTCATCAACTCTCGCATGCGTGGATCGACCTTCGTGGTCTCCAGGACCCCTTCATGCGCAGCAAGGGAAGCGACTATTTCGAAAACAGTCGGCGCGCCACCTATGTCCAACAACGCTACGCTATCGAAAACCCGCGTGGTTTCGACGGCTATGGCGAACATTGCTGGGGTCTTACTGCTAGCGAGGGTCCCGGCCCCTCCACACTTAAGCTGAACGGCATCGAGCGCCGGTTTGAGGACTATGTCGGGCGCGGCGTCCCGTATGGCCCCGACGACGGCACGCTGGCTCCTTGGGCCATCGTGGCCTCGTTGCCGTTCGCTCCGGAAATCGTCCGACCCGCGATCAGCTTTTGCATCCATCAGGCCAAGCTCAAGGCGGCCAACGCCTATGGCTTCAAGGCAGCCTTCAATCCGACGCATCCGGGATCGCCGGACAACATCTTTGGTTGGTGGATCTCGCCTTGGCACTTCGGCTTGAACGAAGGCCCCATTGTCCTGATGATCGAAAACGAGCGCAGCAGCCTGTTGTGGCGACTTATGCGCTCATGCCCGTATATCCGCAGCGGCTTGCAACGGGCAGGGTTCGAAGGCGGCTGGCTGACGGAGGTCCCGCAGGCAACGAGCCCACCGTTTTGATGTGCAGACACCGGTCACAGGCCTGCTCACCTGCTCAAGGGGACGGCCTACGTTATCCCGGAATCAAAGACAGGACCAAATCCCAACGAAAAGCGGCGGCGGCCGCCTGCGAGACACAGCTATACTTGGGACGGCGGGTGAGGATCACGCGGAACGTCGCCAGCGTCACGTCGAGCCGCTCGGAGACGGTCTTCGCCTATCCTGACCGGCCAGCAGTCGCCGCAGCCACAGGTAACGGTCTCCGGCTCGATGACGATCTCGACGCGCTCCAGATGCGCGGTCACACAGCACGTTGCCGCTCTCCTGCCGGCCTCGCCGCCTCGAAATCGGCCTCAAGCGCCTCGAGCCGGTCTGGACTTCGTCGAAGGCAATGACCTGCTGGTCGGCATCGAGCTTCTCGGAGCCGCGTTGTCCTGCTTGCGCATCCGGCCAGTCAGGTGCCCACTGGCTCAGCTACCTCGTCCCCGACTTCTGCCCTTCTCTCACAGCAATCAGGGACAGGACAACCAAGAGCAAGCCCGCTATCGCAGCATTCCATGTCAAGACGCGATTTAAACTGAACTGGAGCAGCCAAGGCGACGCGATCTGCCATAGACCAATAACCGCTTCCCAGATCCTGGACGTCGTTGTCGCTGACACCGAAAGCAGGATCAGTGAGATTCCAATAGCAAGGGCATTCCATGACGCCGCAGCTTCGATCCGCATCGGGTCCATAGCGTGGAGGAGTACCCAGGGCGAAATCAGAATCCAGACCACCAGGATCGCTGGAAGAGCATCCGACCATCGGCGTTGTGACCACTCTCCGCCTCGTTGATACTAATGGGCAATTTCACACAAAATCTAGTCATTATGGCGTGGCAGTACTTTAATGTGAGTCAAGCGACGACAAGAAATTCCTACTGGCGAGCAGGGTGCAGCCGCGTGGTCTTAGTTAGGCGGCGTCGCACGACTGCGCACTGCGATACGCTGCACAAGATAGAATGACACGTCCGGATTCTGGGCAAGCGGGATGAGGTTGGAGAAGTCGGCGCTCGACGAGCTTAACGTGGGCGACGATGTCCGGCGAATCGGCACTGCCTAGAAGAACGGACGGTCTGCCAGGGAGTAGCGGTTGCTGGCCAGCGGGGCCGACCAAGTTTCGGCTAGTCGCTACGTGGCACGGGCGCATGGCTATGATAGCGATCACGGTATGGAGGCAGCGACTGGTCTCGATGTGGTCTGTCGGAGAAGGCATGCGGAAATAGTGGCTGTTTGCGCTAGCGCAAAGACGTCGTCCTTGGTGGGCGTAGAGATGGCATAACGGAATCCTTCATTGGGTACTCTTATGATGCTCATCACCTCTCCCTTGCGCGCGGTTACAGCCCTTGCCCTCTTTGTAGTCCTCGCATCACCTTCCTTCGCCGGAGGTTCGCATAACCATCCCTCAGAGAATGGCACCCCTGCCTTACCACTTAACGTGGTGCGGGCTCCTACAGACCTGTCGGCTCCGATCGGCATCCGTGGGCCGCAGACAATCAAGATCGGTCTGGAGACCGTAGAAGTCACGGGAAGCCTGTCGGAGGGTGCGAGCTACCACTACTGGACCTTCAACAAGAAGGTGCCGGGACCGTTCGTCCGCGCGCGGGTGGGCGACACGATCGAGGTCGAGCTCACCAACCGCGCCGATAGTAGCGAGCGCCACAGCGTCGACTTCCACGCGGTCACTGGCCCCGGAGGCGGCGCGGCTGCCACGGATGCGGCGCCGGGCGAATCCAAGGCATTCTCGTTCAAGGCGCTGAAACCCGGCCTTTATGTCTATCATTGCGCCGTACCGTTGGCCGCCCAACACATCGCCAACGGCATGTACGGCTTGATCCTCGTGGAGCCAGAAGGCGGGCTGCCGCCTGTGGATCGGGAATTTTATGTGATGCAAGGCGAAATCTATACCGCCGAGGCATACGGATCCAAGGGCAAGCTCACGGAGAGCGTCGGCAAGCTGATCGATGAGGAACCGGAGTACTACGTCTTCAATGGCGCGGCCAACGCGCTGGACGGAGACAATGCACTCGAGGCCGAGGTCGGCGAGACCGTTCGCATATACCTTGGCGTTGGAGGGCCGAACAAAACGTCCAGCTTCCACGTGATTGGCGAGATTTTCGACCGGGCCTACCAATTGGCGTCGCTTTCGAGCGAACCACTCCGGGACGTCCAGACGATCTCGGTGCCGCCGGGCGGTGCCGCGGTGGTTGATCTCAAGCTTGAGGTTCCAGGGGAATATGCCTTGGTAGACCATGCGCTGTCCCGCGCGGCGCGAGGTCTCGTCGGCAAGCTGAAGGTTCACGGTTCCGAGAGGCCTGATGTGTTCAGCGGCCGCGAGGCAGATAAACCCGCCGAGCACAGTGCTGAGAGTCATTGAGTGTAGGAGAGACTTCGATGAAGGGGAGAGCAATCTTCTTGTCGGCCGCGGTAAGCGTGCTTTCCGCAACGGCGGCAGCTGCCCAGACCGTGGAGGTCTTCAAGGATGCTGGATGCGGATGCTGCGGCGGCTGGATCGCGCACATGCAGCAGAACGGATTCTCCGTGGACGCGGCGAACGTGGAACCCAGGCGCATGCAGCAAGTGAAGTCCCGTGCGGGGATATCTTCCACTATCGCCTCCTGCCACACAGCGTTCGTCGAGGGCTACTTCGTCGAGGGCCACGTCCCGGCGGAAGACGTGGAAAGACTGCTTTCACAACGGCCCGACGCGGCGGGGCTTGCCGCGCCTGGGATGCCGCCGGGCTCTCCAGGAATGGAGGGGTCGGGCGCGCAGCGCTACCAGGTACTGCTGGTCCTCAAGGATGGCGCCACCGAGGTGTTCGCCGTCCACTAATCCCAGGGAACGTCGGTGATCGACGAATCCGACGCGTCATATCGCCAGCACAGGAGCAAAGCCGCCGCCCGGCGTCCTGAAATTCGTGGTCTGGCCCTGATAGAGCCGTGCAGCCGCGAGCAGCATCTGGCCATCATAAGTGTATAGCCGCACGTCCATCTTGCGCGGCGCGGGTGCGCCATCGATCTCGATCATGCGCTGCCCGGGTGCGGCGAAGGCTTGGGCCACGAAGCCACCCCGAGCGATCTCGGCCCATACCCCTTTCGTTACCTTGTCGCCGCGGTAGACCGCCTTGCTGCCATGGCCGGAGAGCGGCTTGAAGAACATGTCCTTGCGGGATTGCCAAAGCGCGTCCGCATTGTCTGACGTGACCAGAATCGTCCGTGGCACGGCGGCGAGCCGCAAGCGCATGCCTGCCGAAACGCCCAAGGATTCGAGCGCGGCCGGATCGGACAGCAGCGTCAGATTGCGCTTAGCCGCAAGCAGCGCGAAGTTGTGCGGATTGGGCGTGACCACCACCGCGCCCTCGCAATACGCCGCTTTGAGCACTGCATGCTCCGGGCGATCCAGCGCGAAATCGACCAAGCGATTATACACGAGGTCGATCTCCTGGCTGGCGAGCAGGAGCCTGCCGCCTTGATATTGCAACTCGCTCGCGTCGCCAATCACCGCGTCGATGCCGTGTTTCAGCAACAACTGCCGGGCAAGCACGAATTCCGGATAGAGGTATTGCCCCTCCGGTTGGTCATCGATGATCGCGATTCGTCGCGGCGCGCCGACGTCGCGCTGGCGCCGCCATTCGCTCTTAAACATCGCTACGACGCTGGTCTCGAAGTCATTGCCTCTGGTGCCGATCAGACCTTGCTCGACTTCCGCGCAGCAAGCCGTCTGGGCCTTGGCCAGCAAGGCATTGAGGAACGCCCCGCCAGCGTTGGTGTTGACTTCGATCAGCTTGGGGCCGTCGTCCCCAAGATGAAAATCGTAACCCATCAGCGCGCCGGCCGGGCCGAAATCCTGCTGCGCGATTTCGGGAGCCCAGGAGAGGACTGCGTCGCGGTAAGCCGGCAATTTCGTCGCCGCCTCGATGGCATCGACGATCCCGCGCATCTCTTCGATGACGGATTTAGAGAGGAACACTGGGACATTGGAGAACAGGTGCGGCCGGGAGTTGTCGAAAGCGTCATAGAAGCCCGTATCGCCAGCCTCGTGATCCAGCGCCGACCGCAGCGCTGCGCGGTCGAGCGTTATGCAGAAGCAATTCCGGTTGAGCCGCTCCGTCGCCCAACGGTTGGCTTCCGCCAGAGCGGGATCCTTGACGTTCATGTCTCGCCCTTGCCGGCTGTTGACCGCTTTCCCCCAGGAAGGGCGGTGGCAGCTTGCAGCATCGACCAGATTGCTGTCGAGACTGCGTGCCATCCGGGCACATGAAACTCGTGATCCATTTTTGGAGGCTTCCACGACTTCAAACCGACAAGCGAGACGTCCCATCAGAGTCTTGTGATTGCTAGCCACTTACGGCGCTTAGCATGTCCTGACTTTGATTTGCGTCAAGGCGGTGATCGTGATTGGCTATAGACTACAATGATGAAACTCACGCTGATCCACTTCCGCGTCCTGCTCGCCGCGATCATCTTGATCGCGGGCAGCGCGATGGTGAGCAGTGCACCGAGTCTTGACGGAGAAGCTTGGGATACCGCTGTCGAATACGGCGTTGCCGGTGACAGCACGGCCTTCCCCGCCAACAGTTCAGACCCAGTGACAAGACACACTGCGGCAACAGCCGAGGACAGCCACCACAACGATTGCCGGCAGGATTGCAGAACGAATTGCTTGTCCTCGACCGCATCAGGTTGTTGCGGAGCCGCCGTTCCCTTGACAAGTGGGTATGAGACTCTCGATCGGACCTCAGTCGCCGCATACGGCTTGGATGCCGGGTTCCTGAGGGCAGGCATGAATCCCGAGGCTCTCCTGCAACCTCCCCGCCTCTTCGCCTGACACCGCGGTCCCGCGCCCCCGCGGGTAATTGAGGCTGTTCACCTGCAGTGCTCATCGACCCGCTGTCCCGCGAGCAATCCCGGAATCCACCTGTACCGGCGATCCTGGCTGCCTTTCGCACCCAGAATTCGCCCGTCCGGTCAATTCAACGAAAGGAGACAGCCATGAAAGCCCACCTTCGATTGATCACTATTGCCGCATTCGTAGTCGCGTCCGGCGCGGCGTTCGCTCAGACGGATGAGCACCATCCAGACGCCAGCGCGCCCCAAGCTCCGCTGGCGGCGCCGGCCCCGGAATCGACCCCGGGCAGCATGCCGGAACAATGCACGGCGATGATGTCGATGATGCAGACCATGATGCCGATGATGCAGAAGATGATGCCGATGATGCAGGGCGGCATGATGCAAGGCGGGATGATGCAGGGCATGCCGATGGACACCGCCAACATGTCCGATGCCACCAAGGCTTACATGGAGGCCATGAAGAAAATGGACGGCCCGATGATGCAGGGCTTCCAGGCCGCCGACCCCGATGTCGCTTTCGTCCAGGCGATGATCCCGCACCATCAGGGCGCTATCGACATGGCCCGGGCCGTTCTGCAGTTCGGCAAGGATGATCAGGTCAAGGCTTGGGCCAATGAGATCATCACCGCCCAGGAATCCGAAATCGCCAAAATGCAGGAATGGCTCAAGCAGCACGCCAAATAGGCGGAGAACCCCAATGAACAGACTTAGCACTCTGTCGGTTGGCGTCGCGCTGGGCACCACACTCGCCCTAATGAGCATGCTCTGTGCTCTGGCCTTCGCGCTCTGGCCGGAAGCAACGCTCGATTCATTCGGCGCCTTTGTACATGGGCTCGATCTCAGCACCGTTAGATCTGCCGCGCCGATCAGCCCAGGACGTGCTCTCTACGGCATTGTCGGCCTTGGAATGGTCGGCGTCGTCGCGGGTGTCGTCTTCGCCTCGATCTACAATCTCGTCGCCACCGGGCGGCGGTAGAGAAGCCCTATGCAGAAGCATGGTCATGACAAACTCTCCCTCAAGTCACCACTGAAAGGAACCTAACCCCATGAACCCGCAGACAGAATATCCTGTCGATCACCCCTCAGGGCATGGAGCGGAACCCGAGGTCGAGCCAACGCCGCGCGGGTTTTGGACTTCGAAGGCGGGGCTCGTCACGATTGCGTTCCTGCTGATCGCTGGTTTTTTCCTTCTCTCCGAGCACCGGGCGCATGCCCTCGGCTTCCTTCCCTTCCTGCTGCTGTTGGCCTGCCCTCTACTGCACATGTTCATGCATGGCGGCCACGGCGGGCACGGGGGGCACGGGGGGCCTGTCCACCGCAAGGAAGCTGCGCCAGGCGCGCATAATGGTTCGACGCGCGGGAAGGAGCATCATCATGGTTGAGCAATCTCCCGCCTACGGCCTTTGGGGCCTGGTCTTCATCAATTCGGCGGTTTTTATCCTTTTCGCCCTCAGCTTTTTCAAGCCGCGGACGGGCCGCGACTGGCGCTCCTTCGGTGCGTTCAGTGCGTTCCTGGTGGCGCTTTTCGCAGAGATGTATGGTTTTCCGCTGACGATCTATCTTCTCTCGGGTTGGCTTCAATCGCGTTTCCCGGGCATCGATTGGTTCTCGCACGATGCCGGCCATCTCCTGGAGATGATGTTTGGCTGGCGGCTGTTCCCGCATTTCGGTCCATTCCACGTCCTCAGCTTCATCCTGATTGGCGGCGGCTTCGTGCTGATCTCGGCCTCCTGGCGCGTGCTCTATGAGGCGCAACAGCAGGGCCGGCTCGCCACGAGCGGGCCGTACGCTTATGTCCGCCATCCGCAATATGTTGGTTTTGTCCTCGTCATGGCGGGTTTTCTGGTCCAGTGGCCGACCCTGCTGACGCTGGCGATGTTCCCCATTCTTGTCGGGATGTATGTGCGGCTTTCCTTTACCGAGGAGCGTGAAGCGAGAAAGGAGTTCGGCGAGGCATACGACCGCTATGCGGCCCTCGTGCCCGCCTTCTTCCCGCATTTGAGCAGACTGCCCGGCACCGCCGACGGGCCCCGCCCGCGATGAATTCCCTCTCCGCTTGCACCCTGGTCTGGTCGCCCCGGCTTTGGCAGTGGGAGCCTTTTGTCCTGAATGACACCCGTCAATTCCAAGTTTTCCGTAGGAGACGAAAATGAAACGCCGAGATTTCCTCAAAACTACATTTACCGGCGCTGTGGTGCTTGCGACGCCACCGTCCTTGATCACGGCGGCCTTCGCCAGTCAGTCAGGTAGTCAAATGCGGCTTGGCATCGTCCGCCGCACGATCGATGTGAACGGCAAGGCTGCCAGCGTCTTCGGCCTGCAGCGGACCGACGGAGCGACGGGCCTTCGCTTGCGGGCTGGCGATGCCTTCAATGTCCGACTCCAGAACGAGACCGCCGAGTCGACCATCATCCACTGGCATGGGCTGACGCCGCCCTGGCCAAGCGACGGCGTGCCGGACGCGCCCCTGCCGCTCATCTCCGCCGGGGCCGATCGCACTTACGATTTTCCGGTCGGCAAGCCGGGCACGCATTGGATGCATGCGCACACACTGCAGGAACAGGCCCTCCTTGCCGCACCTTTGATTGTTGCCGACCCCGAAGATGATGGGCGGGATGAGCAGGAAGTCGTCATTCTCCTGCACGACTTCTCGTTCTCGTCGCCGGAGGAACTGCTGGCAGGACTGACAGGAGGAGGTGCTGCGCCGATGCAGCATGGCGGCATGGACATGTCAGGGGCGACCGCCGGCGCGATGGCTGGAATGAACCACGGAGGCATGACCATGGATCTCAACGACATCGAGTATGACGCCTATCTGGCCAATGACCGCACGCTGGACGATCCCGAAGTCGTCTTGATGGAAACTGGTGGCCGCGCACGGGTGCGCATCATCAACGGCGCGACCGCGACCGCGTTCACGATCGATTTCGGCGAACTCGAAGGCGAACTGATCGCGGTCGATGGTCAAGACATCGAGCCGGTCAAAGGCCGACGGTTTCCGATGACGATGGGACAACGCATCGATGTCCGCGTGCAGTTGCCGCGCGAATCGCGCTCATTTCCGATCCTGGCGCTGCGCGAGGGGAGCAAGGAACGGACCGGCGTCATCCTGCGTCCGGCTGGGGCGGCGGTGGCCAAAGTCGCGTCTGTGGGAGCTGATAACGCCCCGGTCCTGGACCTGGCGCTCGAGGCGCAACTGCGGGCCGCTACGCCACTTACATCGCGCCCGGCCGACAAGGCGTTCGACATGGCGCTCACCGGCGACATGGCCGCCTACCGCTGGGGCCTGCAGACGAACCCGCCGCTCGTCGTAGATCAAGGCGACCGCGTGGAAGTGACGCTGCGCAACACCAGCATGATGGCGCATCCGATGCACCTGCACGGCCATCATTTCCAGGTGGTCGCGATCGACGGGCAGCGCTTTGCGGGAGCGGTGAGGGATACGGTACTGCTGCCTCCCAATCGCTCGGTGACGATCGCCGTCGATGCCGGGAACCACGGTCAATGGGCGTTCCACTGCCACCATCTCTACCACATGGCGACGGGCATGATGTCGACCTTCGCCTATCGAGCCTAGGACATTTGCGGGCCGCGGTGTTTTCCGCGGCCCGCTCAGCCAAACAACGCAGTGCATTCGCAGCTGGCAAGAGCAGGAGATCGACTGTGATAAAGACGACGCTGGAAGTACGTGACCTTATTGGCATGCTGGACTTCGCGGCGGTCGAAAAGCGTCTCGCCGCCCTGCCGGGAGTAACCGGCGTTGCCATGAACGCCGGCTCGACGAGCGCCTCCATCGAATTCGACGAGGCGCTGACGAATCCTGAGACATTGGCCCGCGAGATCGAAGCCTGCGGCTTTCATTGCCGGGGCGAGACCGTGCCACGGCACCTCTGCGTGCCGGGCAGCACAACCGTTCCGCCCGGGCATCCGCGCGCGCCCTCGGAGCACAAGCATGGACACGCGGAGCACGCCGCCGCAGTCGACGCGGCACCAAGCAAGCGGGAGGGAACCGCCGCAGCCAAGGCGCCGCACGACGCAATGGCCCACGAAATGGGTCACGGCGGCGGCATGGACATGCAGGACATGGTCAGCGACATGCGCAACCGTTTCCTCGTCAGCCTGGTCTTCACGCTTCCGATCTTTGCCATGGAACCAATGGGCATGGGGGAGCCATGGCTCCTCCCGCCTTTCGGGCTCAGCGAAGAGCTTGCGATGTTTTTCCTCGCCAGCGCCGCGATCCTCTATCCGGTCTGGCCGTTCCTGGTTGCCGCCTGGCGCGCCCTGCGAAACGGGGTGCTCAACATGGCGGTGCTGGTGGTGTTGAGCGTTGGCACCGGCTACCTCTTCAGTGTCGGCGCGACATTCTTTTTCGAAGGCGAGCAATTCTATGAAGCCGCGAGCGTGCTGCTCGTCTTCATCCTGCTCGGCCATTGGCTGGAGATGCGCGCGCGGGCTGGCGCGTCCGCCGCCATCCGGGCGCTGCTCGATCTCGCGCCGCCCAAGGCCAACGTCTTCCGCGATGGCAAGGAGGTCGAGGTTGCGACCGCCGACGTCGTTCTCGGCGATATCGTCGTCCTGCGGCCAGGCAACAAGCTGCCTGTCGACGGCGAGGTGATCGAGGGCGAGTCGACCATCGACGAATCGATGCTCACCGGCGAATCCATGCCCGTCACCAAGAAAGTCGGCGATGCGGTGATCGGCGCCACAATCAACAAGAGCGGCACGCTGAGATACCGCTCGACAAAGGTGGGCGCCGACACGGCCTTGGCCCAGATCGTCAAGCTAGTCCAGGAGGCGCAGAATTCGAAGGCGCCGGCCCAGTTGCTTGCCGACCGCGCCTCGCAGTGGCTGGTGCTGGCTGCGATCGTCATCGGCCTCCTGACCTTTGCCGTCTGGTTCTGGTGGATCGGCCAGCCGTTGCTCTTCGCGATGACCCTGACCATCACGGTGTTCGTCATCGCATGTCCCGATGCTTTGGGGCTAGCCACGCCGATGGCAGTGATGGTCGGTACCGGTCTTGGAGCATCGAATGGCATTCTGTTCAAGAATGCGGCCGCCCTCGAAGAGGCGACAAAGTTGAACGTAATCGTCTTCGACAAGACCGGTACGCTGACCATGGGGCAGCCCAAGGTCGTTGAAATCGTTCCCGCGCCCGATGTCTCGCCCGACCAGGTTCTGCAAATCGCGGCTGCCGTCGATCAGGGGTCGGATCACCCGTTGGCCGTCGCAATCGTCGAGCGGGCGAAAGACCTGGAAATTCCCAAAGTCTCCGGCTTCCTCAACATTGAAGGCAAGGGCGCCAGCGCCGCCATCGGCGGAGATCAGGTTTTCCTCGGCAATCGGCGCCTCATGGACGAGCAGAAGATCGATCTTCTGGCGCTTGGCGACAAGGCGGAAGCGCTCAAGGGCGAAGGCCGCACCGTCATTCACGTCGCGCGGTCGGGAAAACTTCTTGGACTGATCGCCATCGCCGATGCCCCACGCCCGACCGCCATCGCGACCATCAAGAAGCTCCATGAGCAGGGCGTGCGAGTGGCAATGCTCACCGGCGACAATGCCGGCACCGCCAACCGCATCGCCGGCGTTCTCGGCATCGACATCGTTCTTGCCGACGTCCTGCCGGGGCAGAAGGCCGAAAAGATCAAGGAGTTGCAAGGACAGGGCCTCAAGGTCGGCATGGTCGGCGACGGTGTCAACGACGCGCCAGCCCTGACGCAGGCTGATGTCGGCTTCGCGATCGGTGCAGGCACCGATGTGGCGATCGAAAGCGCCGACATCGTGCTGATGAAGAGCGATCCCTATGACGTGGTCGGCGCGATGACCTTGTCACGGGCCACCCTACGCAAGATGCATCAGAACCTTTGGTGGGCGGTCGGCTACAATGTCATCGCGTTCCCGCTCGCGGCAGGCGTGTTCTATCCCTTCCTGCTGAGCCCCGAGATCGCCGCGCTGGCAATGTCGGGCAGCTCGGCGCTGGTCGCCGTCAACGCGCTGTTGCTCAAGCGAACCAGGCTGGAGGGCATTCGTCCCGCCGCGTCGACTGCCGCAGGCGCCGCTCATGAGCAGCCTACCGGCGCCCCGGCATGAGCGGGACAGCAAAGCCTCCCCTGCCCTTGTCGTGGGTTCTAGGCGCACTTCTGGCTTCGTCCTTCATCGTTGCGCTCGGCTATGGGATCGTCCTGCCGGTCCTGCCGACAATGGTCGAACGGCTTGCAGGCTCCACGGATCCGACATTCGCTGCACGGCACATTGGCTTTCTGACCGCTGCCTATGTCGCCGCACCACTGGCGGTCGCATTCCTGTGGGGGCGGGTATCGGACTTGATCGGGCGTCGACCCATCCTTGTCGTCGGCCTGATCGGCTTTGCCGCTACCTTGGCGGCTTCAGCGTTCGCGCCGAACCTGCTGCTTCTTTATGTCGGGCGAATCCTGAACGGCGGCTTCGCCGCCGCCGTAGTTCCGACAGCCCTTGCATTCATTGCCGACATGACAGGTGACGATGATGGCCGCGCCAGAACCTTTGGCTGGGTCAGCATGGCATCGATTGCCGGCTTCCTGCTCGGTCCCATGCTCGGTGGCCTCCCTGCCGGATGGGCTTTTGACTCGGACAAGGCGGTGCCCCTCTTGCAGGCCGCCCCTTTTCTACTTGCGTCGGGCCTGGCCTTGGCCGCGGCCGGCGGCGTGAGGTTGATCCTGCCTGCAGGCTTGGTGTCCGGCCAGCCTGTCGACACGAGGAACCGCGAAGCATCAGCGTTCGTGCCCGGGGAGATACGGCTGTTCGCCCTTTCCTCTGTGGCCGCGGCGGGACTTGGCGCATTTGAAGTCGGGCTCACGCTACGCAACGATGAACTCGCTATGAGTCCCGCCGAACTGGGCTTTACGTTCGCGACCTGCAGCGTGGTGATGTTTGCGGTGCAAGGCCTTGTCTTTTCGCCACTCGTCAAGCCGGCGGCGACAAAGGTGCTCGTTGCACCCGCCTTCCTGGTGATGGCGATCGGTCTGGCGGTAATTCCATCAATCACCGCCTTCAGCGAGATGCTGTTCGCTGTGTCCGTCGTCGCGGCCTCCGCCGGGGTGATCAGTCCGTTGCTCGCCTTCTGGGTGTCGCGGATCACCGCGCGAAGTCAGGGCGTCGAACTCGGCATTCAGGCGGCAGCAGTGAGCCTTGGGCTGTCGGTGGGCTCCGCGGGCGCTGGTCTGCTGTTCGGCTTCAACGGCCTGCAAGGCGCAGGCTTCCTTACCGCAGCCCTGGTGATGGCACTCGCTGCGACGGCAAGCCTGAAGCTGCCGCGTCTAATTGCCCCTGTAACGGCTGATCCTCGTACCGTTCCCGCCGGGAGGATCCCGGAATGATCATTTTGCCAACTGTTCGGAGAGCCCCATGAATTCCCCAGCTTCCCTTCAATTTCTCGGCGCCGCGGGAACCGTGACCGGATCGCGGTACCTGCTCGAAACGAATGGGCGCCGCGTCCTCATCGATTGCGGCCTCTTCCAGGGTTACAAGCAGCTGCGCGATCGCAATCGCGCGGCGTTCCCGGTGCCGCCTGAAACGATCGACACGGTGCTGCTGACACACGCGCATCTGGATCATTCCGGCTACATTCCCGCGCTCGTGCGCAATGGCTTTCGCGGCAAGGTGATTTGCACTCCCGCCACCGCGGAACTGTGCTCGCTTTTGCTTCCGGACAGCGGCCACCTTCAGGAAGAGGAAGCACGATTTGCCAAGAAGCGGGGCTATTCCAAGCATGCCGACCCTCAGCCGCTTTACACTCTCGAAGATGCCAAGGCCTCACTCGAACACATCGCGACCCAGGACTTCGACAAGGAATTGGAAGTCGGCCGCGGCATTCGCGCCCGCTTCCTTCATTCGGGGCATCTTCTCGGCGCCGCGCAGATAAGCCTCAATGTAGCTGGAACGACGCTGCATTTCAGCGGTGACCTCGGACGTTCACAAGACCCGCTGATGCGGCCACCGCTCCCGCTGGCTGAGGCCGACATACTCGTGTGCGAATCTACCTACGGCAACCGCAGACACCCACGTATAGACGCGGAGGCAGAGCTTGCCCCGGTGATCCGGCGTGTCGCCGGTCGAGGCGGCGTGATCGTCATTCCGGCTTTCGCGGTGGGCCGCGCGCAAGGTATTATGCTGCAAATCGCGCGGCTTCGACAGCGCGGCGATATCCCGGCCGTGCCAGTTTTTCTCAACAGCCCGATGGCGATCGACGCCACGGATATCTATCACCGCTTTCATGACGAGCATCACGTCAGCCTCGACGAATGCCGTGCCATGTACTCGATCGCAACGCTGGTGCGATCGGTCGAGGAATCCAAGGCCCTGAACCTCCGGCGGGGCCCGATGATCATCGTATCGGCAAGCGGCATGCTCACCGGCGGACGCGTGCTTCACCATCTTCTGGCCTTCGGGTCGGATGCGCGCAACGCGATCCTGCTCACCGGTTTCCAGGCCGGAGGCACGCGAGGTGCGGCCCTGGCAGCCGGCGCCGATCACTTGCGGATGTTTGGACAAGATGTGCCAATCCGTGCGGAAGTCGTTCAGCTCGAGAGCTTTTCCGGTCACGCGGACGCCGACGAAATTCTGGAATGGATGCGGAGTGCCCACCGCGCGCCCAGGATGACCTACCTCACACACGGCGAACCGGATTCCGCCGACACGCTGCGCGGCCGCATAAATCGCGAGCTGCGATGGCAGGCGCGCGTGCCAGAGCACCTCGAGCGGATCGACCTGGAGCGTCCAGCATGAGTGGAGGCGTGCATAACCGACTACGGCTCGTCCGTGCAGGCATCGACACGTACCAGCAACCTGTCGTCTATATGCATCGCGATTGCCACGTCTGCCGATCCGAAGGCTTTACTGCGCTCACCCGGGTTCTGGCGAGCAGCGGCGATCACAAACTGGTGGCCACGCTTAACGTCGTTGTTGACGATCACCTCGCATTGGACGTTGCCGCACTGTCTGAAGCCGCGTGGACATTGCTCCAGCCAGGCCCCGAAGCATGGGGGGTCTTCAGTCACCCCGAACCGCCAGCATCCGCGCCGGCGTTGCGGGCGAAGGTGTTCGGCCAGCGGCTCGGCGAGACGGATTTCCTCGCCCTCATGCGCGACACGGTCAACAACCGTTTGTCGGACATCGAACTGACGGCATTCGTCACGGCATGTGCCGGCGAGCGGCTCGACAACGAGGAGACGATCGCGCTCACAAAAGCAATGCTGGCAGTCGGAGAACGCATCGACTGGGGCAGCCGTGCGGTGCTGGACAAACATTGTGTCGGCGGATTGCCGGGGAATCGCACCACGCCCATCGTCGTCGCGATCGTTGCCGCTGCCGGTCACCGAATTCCAAAAACGTCCTCGCGCGCCATCACATCCCCTGCAGGCACCGCCGATGCCATGGAGGTTATGGCGCCGGTCGCGCTGGATCTCGACGCCATGCGAAGCGTGGTCGACCGCGAAGGAGGCTGCGTCGTCTGGGGTGGTAATGTCAGGCTCAGTCCGGCCGATGACATTCTGATCCGTATCGAGCGCCCGCTCGACTTCGACAGCGACGGACAACTGGTCGCTAGCGTGCTTTCGAAGAAGGCCGCCGCTGGCTCCACCCACGTGCTGATCGACATTCCCGTCGGACCGACCGCCAAAGTGCGTTCCGTCGCGGCGGCAGCCTCTCTTGAAGCACGCCTGCGTGCGACGGCACAGGCGCTCGGACTTAACCTTTCGGTGCTGCGCACCGATGGCAGCCAACCTGTTGGCTACGGGATTGGTCCGGCTCTCGAGGCGCGGGACGTGCTGAGCGTGCTGCGCAATGACGTTGACGCGCCTCGGGATCTCCGAAGCCGTGCACTCGACCTTGCCGGCGCCTTGCTCGATGTCGCACCCGGCGCCCTTCCCGGCAAGGGGCGAACGCTTGCATGCACGCTGCTCGACAGCGGCGTTGCCCTTCGCAAGTTTCTTGCGATCTGCGAGGCACAGGGCGGCTTTACTGAGCCGGGAACGGCCCCGCACACGCGTCCGGTTCTCGCCAACCGAACCGGCCAGATCCAGGCTATCGACAACCGCCGGCTGGCAAAAGTAGCCAAGCTCGCCGGGGCTCCGGGCAGCGCCACCGCTGGAATCGACTCCCGCGTTCGCATTGGCGACAGCATCCAGGCCGGTGAGCCGCTGTTTCACGTCCATGCCCAATCGCCAGGAGAGATGGAATACGCATTCGAGTATGCTTCGGCTCATCCGGACATATTCGAAATCGGAGCCGCACAGTGACCCGCGTGCTGCTTCCTTTCCCGCTGCAGCGTGCGATGGCCGACGCAATAGGCCCTTTGTTGGGGGCGCGAGTCAGACGGCTGGACTGGCGCCACTTTCCTGACGGCGAATCCCTTGTCGCGATCGAGGAAGGCCTGGACGGCTTTGACGTCGCGCTTGTCGCCAGCTTGCGCAATCCCGATGAACTCGCCCTCCCGCTGCGGTTCGCCGCGGCGACAGCGCGCGAGTTCGGCGCTCGTTCAGTCGGACTTGTTGCGCCATATCTGGCTTACATGCGCCAGGATAAAAGGTTCAATGCCGGCGAAGCCGTCAGCGCGCCATTGTTCGCGCGATTCCTCGAAGAGAGTTTCGATTGGCTGGTGACGGCGGATCCCCATCTGCACAGGAACCCGGAGCTTTCCAAACTCTACCGCATCCCGGTCCGTCGTCTGGCCACGGCGCCGCTGATCGCCGACTGGATCCGTGACAACGTTCCCAACGCGGTCCTGATCGGCCCAGACAGCGAAAGCGGCCAATGGGTATCCGATATCGCCAGCCGCGCCGGCGTTCCGTATCAGGTCTTGACGAAAACCCGCCGAGGCGACCGTGACGTCGAGGTGAGCCTTCCGTCGATCGATGCGGCTCGCAGCCGAACCCCCGTCATTATTGACGACATCGTCTCGTCCGGGCGGACTGCGATCGAAACCCTCGGTCATCTGAGTCGGCTGGGTCTTCCTCCGGCCGTATGCGTCGTCATCCACCCGGTATTCGCCCAGGACGCCTACGAGCAACTGCTCGCGGCTGGGCCCGCCCGGGTCGTTAGCACGGACTCAATTCCCCATCCGTCAAACGCGATTTCCCTAGCCGGACTACTGGCCCAGGCCAGCAGCGAAATGTTCGAGGACGCAGTACCAAGCGAGAACGGATAACGACTATGTCCGACACCGTGTTCACCGCGAAAGCACTGACCAAAACCTATGTTTCCGGCGAAACGCAGGTGCTTGCCCTGCGCACGGTGGACCTGGAAATCTTCGCTGGAGAAGTGGTTGTTCTGCTCGGCCCGTCGGGCAGCGGGAAGTCGACCCTCCTCAACATCATGGGCGGACTTGACCACGCCACAAGCGGTCAATTGTACTTCCGGGACCGTGAGCTGACCAACCTCGATGATCGGGGCCTGACGGCCTATCGCCGCCAGCACGTCGGCTTCGTGTTTCAGTTCTACAATCTGATTCCCAGCCTCACAGCCTATGAAAACGTCGCACTGGTGACCGAGATCTCGGATCACCCGATGCGTCCCGACGAAGCCCTCGCGCTCGTCGGGCTCGAGGCGCGCATGCACCATTTCCCGGCACAGCTGTCGGGCGGTGAACAGCAACGCGTGGCTATTGCCCGGGCGATAGCCAAACGGCCGGAGGTGCTGCTCTGCGACGAGCCGACAGGCGCCCTGGATTCCAAGACAGGAATTCGGGTGATCGAGGCGCTGCTGGGCATCAATGCACAGCTCGGCACCACGGTCCTCATCATAACGCACAACGCCAGCATCCAGGACGTCGCCGACCGCGTCCTGTTCTTTGCCGACGGTCAAATCACCAGAATTCACAAGAACGAGGCGCGCCGAACTGCCGCCGAGCTTGTCTGGTGATCCGATGCGCACACTGGATATCAAGCTCTTTCGGGATCTTGTGAGGCTGTGGGCCCAGGCGCTTGCGATCGCTCTCGTCATCGCGGGCGGAGTGGCAACCCTCATCCTGGCTGTCGGCTCCTACCGGTCCCTCGACGAAACGCGCGCCGCCTACTACGAACGCTACAGGTTCGCGGACGTCTTTGCCTCGGCGCGGCGCGCGCCGAGAACCCTTGTCGACCAGATCGCGGAAATTCCAGGCGTTGCCGGCGTCGACGCGCGCATCGTCAAGCTCGTCCTGCTCGACATACCGAACTATTCCGAGCCCGCCACCGGACAAGTCATTTCGCTCCCGGAGATCGGCGAGCCCACGCTCAACCGGCTCCATATGCGAGAGGGTCGCGCGCCGGAACCGGGACGGGCAGACGAGGCCGTCGTCAATGAGGGCTTTGCCAAGGCCCATGGCTTCACGCCGGGATCCCGCTTTTCGGCAATATTGAACGGCCGCAAGCGCGAACTGGTGGTTGTCGGCACCGCCTTGTCTCCCGAATTCATCTACGCCGTTGGGCCGGGCGACATCATGCCGGACGATCGCCGCTTCGGCGTCATCTGGATGTCGGAGAGGGCGCTTGCCAGCGTCTACGACCTCGATGAGGCGTTTTCGTCCGTGGCGGTGAAGCTGTTGCGGGGCGCTTCCGAACGCGACGTCATCATGCGCCTCGACGCGATACTCGACCGCTACGGTGGACGGGCAGCCTACGGACGGAAGGACCAGACCTCCCACGCGTGGCTCGACCACGAACTCGATATGCTCAGCAATATGAGCCAGACGCTGCCGCCGATTTTCCTTCTTGTGTCGGCATTCCTGGTCAATCTCACTCTCACTCGACTCGTGGCCCTGGAGCGCGAGCAGATCGGGCTCATGAAAGCGTTGGGTTACCGCAACGCCAGCATCGTCACGCATTACCTCAAATTTGTCATGATCATCGCAGCCATCGGCATCGTGATTGGTGCCGCCGTGGGCACGTGGCTGGGGATGCACGTCACCAATCTATTCGGGGACTTTTTCCATTTTCCGTTCCTCGTGTTCACCAGAAGCCCGGACCTCTACGTGGTCGCCGCGGCCCTGAGCCTCATTGCCGCGGCAATAGGTGCTCTGCGCGCCCTCCGTCATGTCGTGAGGCTGGCGCCGGCCGTCGCGATGCAGCCGCCCGCGCCGCCGCGTTTCCGGCGACTGCTGCCTGACAATATCACGCTCGACAAGTTCGTCTCGCAACCGACCATGATGATGTTGCGCAACATCATGCGCCATCCGGTCAGGTCCTCATTCACGATGCTCGGAATGGCGCTCGCGACTGCGATCCTCGTTGTTTCGCTTTTCACCCGCGACACGATGGAGGAACTCATCGATGTGACATTCTTCCTGGCCGATCGGCAGGACGCCACCGTCAGTTTCGTGGAAAAACGCCCGCAGGATGTTGTCATGCAGATCGCGCGGCTTCCGGGTGTTCTCGCAGCTGAGCCCTCGCGGGAGGTCCCGGTCCGCATACGGAGCGGAACCGCCGAGCGTCGGATCGTGATCAGCGGCAGGCCGCGCGACGCTGATCTCAACCGAATTATCGACGCTGACCTGCGACCAGTCGTGCTGCCGGACACGGGTTTGGCGCTTTCCAGCATGCTCGCTCAGGTCCTTGGGGTCCAACTCGGCCAGTCAGTCGAGATCGATCTGCTCGAAGGGACGCCGCGGACCGTCTCTCTTCCTGTGGTAGTGCTGGTCGAGGACTATTTCGGCATCCGGGGCATGATGGATGCCGACGCGCTCGCCCGCCTCATGCGCGAAGCACCGACGGTGAACAGCGTCAATGTGAGCCTCGACGGAAGCGCACGCGACATGTTCTATGCCGCCGTCAAAGGAATGCCGGTCGTCAGTGGTTTGGCTTTGCAGCGGGTCTCGCTGGCGAATTTCCGCGAGGCAATAGCGTTGCTTGTCACGACTATGGCGAGCATCTACACGGGCCTTGCGGCCGTTATAGCCTTTGGCGTCGTCTACAACAGCGCGCGTATTTCGCTTTCGGAACGCGCGCGGGAACTGGCCAGCCTGCGTGTCCTCGGCTTCACCCGGGGCGAAGTGTTGCGCATCCTGCTTCTCGAACTGGCCGTGCTGACGTTGCTGGCGCAGCCGCCGGGTTGGGTCATGGGCTACGGCCTTGCCTGGATCATGCAGACCAACCTGGCCGGCGAATTGATGCGGATTCGCCTGGTCGTTGAGCAGCCCACCTATGTCTTCGCCAGCGCGATCGTGATCGCCGCAGCCGTGCTTTCCGCGCTCGTCGTACGCCGGCGCATCAACAAGCTGGACCTTGTCACTGTTCTCAAGACGCGAGATTGAACCATGCGCGCGATTTCAATGAAGCAAACCGTAGCGGCTGTGACCCTTGTGGTATTGGCCGCCGGCGCGGTCTGGTTCGCCTGGCCACAACCGATCGCAGTGGATCTGGCAACCGTGACCAAAGGTCCCATGGAGGTCACGATCGACGACGAGGCCAAGACACGCGTACGCCACGTTTATGTTGTGTCTGCGCCGATTGCCGGAAAGGTCCTCAGAATCTCGCCTCCCCGCCATGTCGGGGACCAGGTCGCCGTCGACGAAACGATTGCGGTAATGCAACCGACCGTACCGAGCTTTCACGATGCCCGCACGCACGAAGAGCTGCAGGCGGCGCTGGCGGCATCGGAAGCGGCAATGACACTCGCAGAAGCCGAAGCGCGCCGGATCGAGGCGGCGCTCAAATTTTGGCGCACGGAATTGCATAGAGCGGAAGCGCTCGCACGCACCGAGTCAATCTCGGCCAAAGTCCTGGACAAAGCGAGATTCGACGTCGAAACCAATGAGGCCGCCCTGGCGAGCGCCAAGGCGCAGGTCGAGGTCCGGCGCAACGAACGCGCCAGCGTCGCGGCCCGACTCGGCGAACCGTCGGGCAGTGTCCCTCAATCGGACCCGGCCTGCTGCATCCAACTGCCCGCTCCCGTGGCCGGAACTATCCTGAAGATCATCCAGGAGAGTGAAGCGGTGGTGCAAGCAGGTGCCCCGCTAATCGAGATCGGCGATCCGCGCAACCTCGAGATCGTCGCCGACCTCCTGTCGACCGACGCCGTCCGGATCAAGCCGGGCGCATCAGTCCGGATCGATGGCTGGGGCGGATCACCCCTCCGCGGCCGGGTGACACGGGTAGATCCGGCGGGGTTCGTCAAGGTCTCCGCACTCGGTATCGAGGAACAACGGGTCCGCACGATCATCGATTTCGTCGATCCTCCCGAAGCATGGCCGCAGCTCGGTCACGATTACCGTGTGATCGTGCATGTCACGATCTGGAGTGCGCAGGACGTACTGATGGTGCCGGTCGCGGCTCTCTTTCGAAAGGGGGAGGACTGGGCTGTCTTCGCGGTGAGAGACGGCGTCGCACGCGCCACTGCCATCAAGATAGGACAGCGCAATGGTCGAATGGCCGAGGTGCAGTCCGGTCTCGCCGCAGGCGATCGCATGGTGCTGCACCCGAGCGACAGGGTCAAGGACGGCGTGACCGTGGCCGAGCGCGATGTGCGATAGGCTGAAGGCAACCATCGCTAAGGTTGAAAAGTCAAATATCCCCGGCACACACTGACAAGGAGGACCAGCATGACGAACCAATCAGCAGCGGGCACCCCCGCGACCCTTTCCCGGCAAGAGCTCGCGAGCATTGACGCCTACTGGCGTGCAGCGAACTACCTCACGGTGGGGCAAATATACCTGCTCGACAATCCGCTGCTGCGAGAGCCGTTGCGGCTTGAGCACGTCAAGCCACGGCTGCTTGGACATTGGGGAACTTCGCCGGGCCTGAATTTCATCTACGCCCATGTCAACCGGTTGATCCGGCTGCAGGATGCGGACATGATCTACATATGCGGACCGGGTCACGGCGGCCCTGCAATGGTGGCCAATACCTATCTCGAGGGCACGTATAGCGAGCTCAATCCTGACATCTCTCTGGACGCGGCGGGGTTGAAGAAGCTCTTCCGTCAGTTCTCGTTCCCCGGAGGCATTCCAAGCCACGCCGCGCCTGAAGTTCCGGGCTCGATCAACGAGGGCGGCGAACTCGGCTACGCGCTGTCACATGCCTATGGGGCCGCCTTCGACAATCCGGAGTTGATCGTTGCCTGCGTTGTCGGCGACGGCGAGGCGGAAACCGGGCCTCTTGCGGCGGCCTGGCACTCGAACAAGTTCCTGAGCCCGTTTCACGACGGCGCCGTGCTTCCGATCCTTCATCTCAACGGATACAAGATCGCCAGCCCAACCATTTTGGCCCGTATCCCGACGGACGAATTGCGCTCGCTCCTGATCGGCTATGGTCACGAGCCGCTGTTTGTCGAGGGCGACGAGCCGGCGGAGATGCACGAACAGATGGCCTCGGCTCTCGACGAGGCCATCCAGAAGATCCGCACAATCCAGGATGCCGCGCGTAGCGGGAAACGTCCGGCTGGAAGGCCGAACTGGCCGATGATCGTGTTGCGGAGTCCAAAGGGCTGGACCGGACCGAAGGAGGTCGACGGGCTGAAGACCGAAGGCTTCTGGCGCTCGCACCAGGTGCCCCTGTCCGGCCTCGCCGACAACCCGGACCATCTTCGACTGCTGGAGGAATGGCTCCGAAGCTATCGGCCTGACGAACTCTTCGAAAATGACGGCAGTCCCATCGCGGCAATCGGCGCAACGACGCCAGCCGGAACGCGACGTATGAGCGCCAATCCCCATGCCAACGGCGGCGTTCTGCGAAAGACGCTGGCCATGCCGGAACTCGGCCCGCACGCTGTACAGGTCAGCAAACCCGGAGCGGAAAAGGCGGAGGCTACGCGGGTGATGGGCGGCTTCCTGCGGGCTGTGATGCAGGCGAACGAGGCGGCGCGCAATTTCCGCATCGTCGGTCCTGACGAGACGGCCTCCAACCGCCTCCAGGACGTTTTTGAAGTCACCGAGCGTGCCTGGATGGAGAAAATCCTTCCGGAGGACACCCACCTCGGCCGCGACGGACGGGTGCTCGAAATCCTGTCAGAGCACACCTGCCAGGGCTGGCTTGAAGGCTACCTTCTCACCGGAAGGCATGGCCTGTTCTCCTGTTACGAAGCCTTCATTCACATCGTCGATTCAATGTTCAACCAGCATGCGAAATGGCTCGATGCGAGCCGCGACATCCCGTGGCGGCGCCCCGTTTCATCACTGAACTACCTTCTAACCAGCCACGTCTGGCAGCAAGACCACAATGGCTTCAGCCATCAGGACCCAGGGTTCGTTGATGTCGCCTTGAACAAGAAGGCGGATATCGTTCGCGTCTATTTTCCTCCGGACGCCAATACGCTGCTCAGCGTTACGGACCACGTGCTGCGGACCTGGGATCGCATCAACATCATCGTGGCCGGAAAGGCGCCGGCCTGGCAGTGGCTGTCGCTGGACCAGGCGAAAGTGCATTGCGAGGCCGGGATCGGCATATGGGAGTGGGCCTCGGGGTCGGGCGAACCGGATGTCGTGATGGCGTGCGCCGGGGACGTTCCGACCGTGGAGACGCTGGCCGCGGTGAGCATCCTGATGGAGCATTTGCCCGAACTGACCGTGCGCGTCGTCAACGTCGTTGACCTGATGACCTTGCAGCCTCAGGAGGTCCATCCGCACGGCTTGGCGGACCGCGAGTTCAATGCGCTGTTCACCGCGAACAAACCCGTCATTTTCGCCTATCATGGCTACCCGTGGACCATTCATCGGCTAACATACCGACGAACGAACCACGCCAACTTGCACGTCCGCGGCTTCCATGAGGAAGGCACGACAACCACGCCTTTCGACATGACGGTGATGAACGGTCTGGACCGCTTTCACCTGGTACAGAGCGTCATTGACCGGACGCCGGCAGCGCGTGCGAGTGGAGCCGGCTTGAAGCAGATGATGAAGGCGAAGCTGCTCGAGCATCACGACTATATCAGGGCTCACGGGCAGGACATGCCCGAAGTGCGGGACTGGAAGTGGATTGCGCCTTGAGAAGCTCTGGTGAGGTCCGCGGATGCCCGTCGCGATCCTGGTACTGAACGCGGGCTCGTCCAGCCTGAAGTTCGCCGTGTACGAACGGCGCGAGAGTCTTCCGCTCATCTTCAAAGGCAACGTCTCGTCCCTTAGCGCCAATCCACGCCTTAAACTGTCTATCGGGAACGCTACGGAGGAAAAGAGCCTCGGCAGGAAATCGCTGGACATCGGAGCCGCTGTTGAGGTCGTCGCGGCTGAAATGGGCGATCGCGGCGCCGGTCGTCCTGTCGCGGCGGTCGGACACAGGATCGTTCACGGCGCGCGGGACTTCATTTCTCCGGTAGTGCTTGACGAGCCTATCGTCGAACAGCTGCGCGGATTGATCCCCCTGGCCCCGCTCCATCAACCGCAGAATCTCCAAGTCGTCGACCTTGCAAGGAAGCTGTTTCCCGAGGCGGTGCAGGTAGGCTGCTTCGATACCGCGTTCCACGCGGCGCGTCCGGGCATCGCCAAATCATACGGCTTGCCACGGGCACTCACCGATGCCGGAGTCCAGTCCTATGGCTTTCATGGGCTATCCTACGCTTACATCTCGTCCGAGCTTGGTAAGCGGTATGGGCCGGAGGCGGGAGGCCGTGTCATCGTGGCGCATCTCGGCAACGGCGCGAGCCTCTGCGCAATGCGCGGCGGACAGAGCGTTGCCACGACGATGGGGTTCTCCACCCTTGACGGGCTGGTGATGAGCACGCGATGCGGATCGCTCGATCCGGGCATCGTCATTCATCTGCTCCAAAATCTGAGAATGTCGGTCGAGGAAGTGTCGACGCTTCTCTACGACGGTTCGGGGCTGCTCGGCATATCCGGGATTTCGGGAGACATGGCGACCTTGCTGGAAGCGGATAGCCCATCTGCTGCCGAAGCCGTCGATCTCTTCGTCTACCGCGCCGGGCGTGAAATCGGCTCTCTTGCCGCCGCCATAGGAGGGCTAGATATTCTGGTCTTCACCGCTGGAATCGGCGAGAACTCCCCGGCAATACGCGATCAAATCTGCGCGTCAGCTGGCTGGCTCGGCGTAAAAATCGATCCGGAAAGCAACAAGCAGAACCTGACGCGCATCAGTTCCCCAGATTCGGCGGTCGATGTGCTCGTGATCCCGACCGACGAAGAACGGGCCATGGCTGAACAGATATTGTCGATCAGCTGATCACGGACTGATCTGGACGGACATTCTCGATCTCGATCCAATGGCCCTCGTTCACACGCGGAATGGCGACGCCGCCCATCCCGTGACGCCCGATCTGGGACAAGGAGCCGAACTTGCCATGGAAGACGCGGCCTTGCTTGCAGCCTTGTTCGGACGGCTTCCGACCGACCAGGCCATCCGCGAGTATGACAAGCGCCGTCTCGAAAGGGCACATAGGGTCGCGGCTAGTGGATTTAGGCATCACGGCTGTCGGGCACTGATCCAGGGCCGAGTATCGGTCTGATCGATTCTGCTTGACCTTCCAGCAACTGGAAGGATTATCTCTCCCGCACCAAACACGAGGAGACATGAATGAACATCGGAACCGCCTCCGAAAAGTCCGGCTTGCCGCCCAAAACTATCCGTTACTACGAGGAAATCGGTCTCCTCAAGGCGGATCGGGCAGGAAACGGATACCGGGACTATTCGATGACGGACGTGCATCGGCTGCGCTTCCTGCAGCGCTCACGCAGCCTCGGCTTCTCGGTCGAGGAGTGCCGTCAGCTCCTGTCGCTTTACGGCGACAAAAAGCGCGAGAGTGCCGACGTCAAGGCGATCGCCCAGATCAAGGTCGCCGAGATCGACCGCAAGATAGCCGAGCTGGCGAGTCTGCGCGACATGCTCAGCCACCTCATCGACCACTGCAATGGCGACGAGCGCCCGGATTGCCCGATCATCGACGGCCTTGCGGGAAGCGCCACGGTCCAGTGAGGCGCATCGCTGTCATCGCCGCAATCCTATTGGTGACCGGCGTCGGTGGAACAGCGTTGTCAGAAACAGCGGTCGCGCCGATTGTCGTGGAACGCCGGGAGTGGAACAAACTTGGGGGTAACGATTGCATCCGATCATGAGCGCTTTGGCGATAGAACCGGGATGAGCGCGCAATGGCAGTGACGGAGTGGGCAATCTATGTTGAGACGAGGCGACCCGACGGGACGCGCGAGCGCTGCGAAATCGGTGCCATCCGCCGCGACCTGTCAGCACCTGGTCCGGACGACCTTGGTCTTCGACTTGCGGAGGCGAAAGGTCTGCTGCAGCAGCTTCAGATTCGGATGATTGACGGCCAGATCGAGCAGAGCGCCGCCCTGGATCGCCGTTGCTGTCATTGTGGTTTGACGCGTTCTCTTCACGATCGCCGGCAGCGGACCATCCAAACCCTGTTCGGCACGGTGCCTGTCTGCCAACCGCGGCTCCGTCCTTGCCCCTGCCGTCGATCCCAGGCCGATTCTTCGGTATCTGGCGGGCGATCCAGACGTGTGTCGAAGCTTCTGAAAGGGCGTGCCACGCCCGAGCTCGTCCGTATTCAGGCCGAGCTTGGTGCAAGGCTGTCGTTCCGCGAGGCCGCCCGTGTCATCGACTTGTTCCTTCCAAGTGGCGTCGGCGCCAATCACATGACGGTACGCCGCCGCCTTGCCGAGATCGCCGATCAAGTCGAGGCGCGCGACAATGCCAGCCCGCATCGCATAAGCCTCTCCAAGGGTGGACCTCTGATCGTTTCCCTCGACGGAGCCCACATCCGCGCTGTCCCAGGATTTCAGACCCGCCATTTCGAAGTGACCACCGGCCGTGTCGATGCGAAGGAACGTCCGACACGGCACTTCGCAGTCGCGCCGAACGTCTCGATGAGCCGGCCAGACACCATCCGCAACGCTCTGCGAGCTCAAGGTTGGCTCCCCGACCGCGAGGTGATCGTACTCAGCGATGGTGATCCCTCGCTCGTTGGCGCGGTGCGCACAGCAGTACGTGGGCCCGTGACGCACATTCTGGATTGGTTTCACATTTCCATGCGTGTGCGTCATGTCGAGCAGTCGTTGGCAGGCCTGCTCGGATCGGACCTGGAGCACAAGGGTCCGCTGGACTATGCCGCTTTCAACGTCGATCGCCTGCGACACCTGATCTGGAACGGCTATGCCGACGAGGCTCGCCACACTCTGCCTGACATCATGCAGATGGCCGCCAACGCCGTGGTCCTGAACGGGCAACAGGGACGAGCCCGTATCGAGCGTTTTGCACGGCTCGTCCGGGATCTCGAAACCTACTTGGGGCTGAACTCCAGTGCCTTGATTGACTACGGACGCCGCTATCGAGCCGGCCTGCCCATCTCGACATCACGCGCCGAGTCGACCGTGAACAGCCTCGTGAATATGCGAATGAACAAGCGCCGGCAGATGCGGTGGTCGCCAAAGGGTGCTCACCGCGTGCTGCAAGTCCGCGCTGCTGTGGTGGATGGCCGGCTCGCGGACGGACAGCTTCGTCTGACAGGCTGATCGTCCCCACGTTTGTTCCGCTTCCCCGCAGTCTGCGCATCAGGGCGTCGGCTATCCCGTCAATGCGCCTTCATTCGCAGGACGCGCCAGCGCTGCGAATTTGGACAGCACGCCGCGCCGGTAGCGGGGCTCGGGCGGCGACCAGGCTGCGCGACGGCGGGCAAGTTCGGCATCCTCCACCTCCAGTTGCAGCAGCTGCCGGTGCGCATCAATGGTAATGACGTCGCCTTCCTCGACCAAGGCGATGGCGCCGCCGACATAGGCTTCCGGCGCGATATGGCCGACCACCATGCCCCAGGTGCCGCCCGAGAAGCGGCCGTCAGTGACGAGGCCGACGCTTTCGCCCAGGCCCCGGCCGACCAACGCGGAGGTGGGCGCCAGCATCTCCGGCATGCCTGGGCCGCCCTTCGGCCCGAGATAGCGCAATACCACCACGTCACCTGGCTTGATGCGGTCGGCAAGGATCGCCTCCATCGCCGATTGCTCGTCGTCGAACACGCGGGCAGGACCGGAAATGACCGGGCTCTTCAGCCCCGTGATCTTGGCCACAGCCCCGTCCTCGGCAAGATTGCCTTTCAGGATCGCGAGATGGCCCTCACGATAGAGCGCCTTGTCGATCGGCATGATGACGTCCTGATCGGCGCGCGGCGCGTCCGGCACAGGCGCCAGCTCCTCCGCCAGGGTGCGGCTGGTGATGGTCAGGCAGTCGCCGTGCAGCAGGCCGGCATTGAGCAGGATCTTCAGCACCTGCGGCACGCCGCCGGCCGCATGCAGGTCGACGGCCATGTATTTTCCGGACGGCTTCAGGTCGCACAGGACCGGCACCTTGCGGCGCACGCGCTCGAAATCGTCCAGCGTCCATTCGATGCCGGCGGCGTTGGCGATGGCGAGATAGTGCAGCACGGCATTGGTGGAGCCGCCGATCGCCATGATCAAGGCCACGGCGTTTTCGATGGAAGCGCGGGTGACGATATCGAGGGGGCAGATATTCTTCTTCACAGCTTCGACCAGAACGCGCCCGGATTCGGCGGCGCTGTCGACCTTCTCCTGGTCCGGAGATGCCATGGTCGAGGAATAGAGCAGCGACATGCCGAGCGCCTCGAAGGAGGAACTCATGGTGTTGGCCGTGTACATGCCTCCGCACGAGCCCGTGGAGGGGCAGGCATGGCGCTCGATGCCATCGAAATCCTCCTCGCTCATGGTGCCGGCCATGAAGGAGCCGACCGCCTCGAAAGCCGAGACGATGGACAGGTCCTGCCCCTTCCAGCGGCCCGGCTTGATGGTGCCGCCGTAGACGTAGATCGCCGGCGCGTTGGCGCGCAGGATGCCGATCATGCCGCCGGGCATGTTCTTGTCGCAGCCGCCGAGCACCAGCACCCCGTCCATCCACTGGCCCTGCACCGAGGTTTCCACGCAGTCGGCGATGACCTCGCGCGAGACGAGCGAGTATTTCATCCCCTCCGTGCCCATCGACATCCCGTCCGAGATGGTGGGCGTGCCGAACATCTGCGGATTGGCGCCAGCCTCCTTGATGGCTTCCGCGGCCGCATCGGCCAGCGGCTGGAGACCGGCGTTGCACGGTGTGATGGTGGAATGGCCGTTGGCAATGCCGATCATCGGCTTGTCGAAATCGGCCTTCTCGTAGCCGAGCGCATAGTACATAGCCCGATTCGGCGCGCGGGCGACGCCTTCGGTAATGTGTTTAGAGCGTTCGTTGAAAGGCATGGCGGCTTCCCGGCTATGGTATCGTGTCGAACGAGTATTGCGATGCTGACCCGAGCGACGAATTCGCATCTATCGTCATGAAATAGCTGCCGTTGAGTTTGACCGCCCCGGCACCAGAACACAATCGCATTTGCTCCAGGGCGGACCTTCGGTCACGTCTGAGGGCAATGTGAACCGCCATCCAAGGGTCCGAAGGGGCGCATGGTCGGAAGGTCAGTCCGCTATTGCCATTGCGGTTGCAGGATCGGATCTCGCGGCCCATGGTTCATCATGAAGGACAAAGATAGCCATCGGGGACTCCTGCCAAGGACCCGACGGAGGAGGTGACAAATGGCCATGCGTCGCACCCGCCCCGCGGAGATTTTCGATCTCGGACCATTGGGCCCCGATCTGAAGAACGCCCGAACAACCGCCATCGTCAAATCGAAAGCTTTCGAGGCAGTACGTCTCATCGTTCACGCCGGCGTGGATATCAAGACACACAGCGTTGAAGGCCCCATTACGCTGCATTGCCTGGAAGGCCGGGCGCAGCTCAGCTTGCCTGACAAGGTCGTAGAGCTTTCGGGCGGCCAATGGCTCTACCTGGAAGGCGGTGTTCCGCACGCGATCAAGGGGATTGAAGACACGTCGCTTCTGCTTACGATCCTGTTTTCGCATACCGTGAATGTGCAAGATCGCGCTGCGGGGGAAGCTGGCGCGAAACGCAACCAAGTGACGGATGGAAGCCTCTCGAGCACCGAAAAGCTGAATTCGTTGCTCGATGAAGGTTTGATGAGCACCTTTCCCGCCAGCGATCCGGTTTCGATTAGCAACCCTTCGACCGGCGTCGGGATTACTCGACGCGACAATGTCGACAAGCGGGACCCGTGACTTCCAACAACGCGACCATTGCGTCTTGTTTTGGCTTGGGTCTTGCGCCTCGATACCTGACGCGCCTAGAGTCTCTCTCCGGGTCGGCCAGCGCCAGTGTTTGTAGCAACGCCTATCAAACCGCATGTCGCGCGACGCATGTTCGACCACACCAGGCCACGCGCTACAGGTGGCCCCGCCTCCTGTGCTGCCGTGGATTTGCACCAGTAAATGGTGCGACCTCGGGGATGCGATGACAAAAACCGATGCGTACTTTATCCGCTCTTCAGATCAGGTCCCGCAGCGCAGCCTGTTCAAGCGGTACCCCGTTCCGCACAACTTTGGCGTGTCGCCCGGGTCGCGTATTGAGCGTGGCCGGACATGGCGCGCGCCGGCGAATGCCACCCGCACGAAAGCGTTCGAAGTCTACCGCTACGACCCGGATGGCGGGAAAAATCCGCGTCTCGACACTTTTGAGGTGGACCTCGATGCCTGTGGGCCGATGGTTCTGAACGCATTGATCTGGATCAAGAATAACGTGGATCCGACATTGACCTTTCGCCGCTCTTGCCGCGAGGGCATCTGCGGTTCATGCGCCATGAACATGGATGGAACAAACTGGCTGGCCTGCACCAGATATATCGATGAAACGGATACGCCGGCGAAGATCTATCCATTGGCGAACATGAAGATCATCAAGGACCTGGTTCCCGACCTGACGCATGTTCTCGCGCAATACGAAATGATCGAACCCTGGCTCCAGACGAAGACGCCCACACCGGGCCGGGAGCGGCTGCAAGCGCCGGAGGATCGAGATAAGCTCGATGGATATTATGAATGCATCCTTTGCTTCTGCTGCACGTCCGGTTGCCCGAGCCACTGGTGGAACGGGGACAGGTTCCTTGGGCCGGCAGCACTTTTGCAGGCCTGGCGCTGGCTTATCGACAGCCGCGATGAAGCAACAGGCGAGCGGCTCGACGGCCTGGAGGACCCGTTCCGACTTTATCGCTGCCACACGATCCTTAACTGCACCAGAACCTGTCCGAAGGGGCTCAATCCGGGCAAGGCGATCGCAGAAATCAAGAAGATGATCGTTGATCGGCGGAGTTAGTGAGAGACCATGGGATCGCGCAAGCATGAGCGGCCGCTGTCGCCGAACATCCAGATCTACCGGCCGCAACTGACTTCAGTTCTCTCGATCGCCAACCGGATCACTGGCGTCGTGTTGACGGGGTGCGGCTTCATTCTGGTCATCTGGTTGGTGGCGGCGGCAAGCGGGCCGGATGCATATTCGCAATTTCAGCGCATTGTCGGATCGTGGCCTGGCTTGCTCCTGCTTCTGGCCGCCACATTCGCGTTCTTCCTGCATCTTTGCGGCGGGATACGTCATCTGATCTGGGACAGTGTGCGCGCGTTCGAACTGAAGCAAATATATGCCTCCGGATGGACCGTCGTCGCGGCAAGCCTTGTGCTGACGTTGTTATCCTGGGTCGTCGGCATGATCATCGCGGGGCAAAATTGATGGAGCGACACCGCATACAGACGCCCCTTGGGCGCGCCGTCGGCCTCGGTTCTGCCAAATCGGGATTTGAACACTGGTGGATGGAGCGAATAACGGCGGTGGCACTGTTGCCGCTTGGCGTTTGGTTTGCCGGTTCATTGATTGCGCAGAGTGGAAGCGACTACCGGACATTTGTCGCCTGGCTGGGCGCGCCGGTGAACACGGTGCTCATGGTGCTGTTGCTGATCACGCTCTTTTGGCATGCGGCCCTGGGCTTCCAGGTGGTGATCGAGGATTATGTTCATTCCGATGCAAAGATCTGGGCGTTGCTCGCCGCGCGCTTCATATGTTTCGCCGCAGCCGGGATCGGAATTTTGGCGACACTGGGTGTCGCCGTTGAAATATGGACAGCTAGCTGAGAACGGAGCAGCCGCAAGCAGACAGGAAGAACAACGTGCGAAAAGTGAATGGAATTTTGCCGGCAGCGCAAGGGCGCCTCGCCACGGTCAACGCCAACAGCCTGTTGATCGATGCAGCCAGATTATTGAACGGCCCCCAATTCAACCTCGTTGTGGTCTGCGACGATAGCGGCAAAATGGCTGGTGTCATCAGCAAGACCGATGTGGTGAGCCGTATCAGTCATTGCACCGGTTGCAGTTGCACGATGGCGGTGGCGCAGGTGATGACATCGGAGGTTGCATTCTGCCGCCCAGACGATTGGGTGAACGACGTATGGTCCGTCATCAAGGAGCGGCGTCTGAAAAACCTACCTGTTGTGAACCAGAACTCCGTGCCGATTGGAGTCCTTAACGCCAGGGACGTGCTTCAAGTCCTGCTTGAAGACGTAGAGTATGAAGAGCAGTTGCTGAGCGATTACGTCTCGTGCGTCGGATACCGATAACTGCAGTACGAGATCAAGAGCGATAGGGCGGCCTATTGCAGCCCACAAGGCCGACGCGCTTGGTCATGCATAAAGAAGATGACCCGAAGCTGCCGTTTTCACAATCGGCCATTCCAGAAAGCGTCTTCCATATCATGGCAAAGGTCGGCTGGAGACAGCCTGTCGCCCGGAGTTGTCATCCACCGCGACAGCACGGTTCTCCACTCTGGCAGTGCAGCGACCAGACGAATGAATGCCGTTGGATTCTGCTCCTGATGTTGTCATCCTGTGCGCCAACCTTGCGGCTTCTAGTCGAATTGACCCGACTGAATGAGAGGCAAGCTGATGCGCGCAGGGGAGGGGCATCATGCGGCGCTGTCGTGAAGACGGACGCGGATTTGGATGTGCAGCTTTCTGTTTCCGACGCGACGCAGCGCCCTTCACGGTAATTATCAAACACCCGCCCAATAGACGGCGAGCTGCACAGAAATTTGAATGTTTCCATGAGCCCAATCTTTACCAATGGGCTTTAGCACGTGCTTTTCTCGTTTTTGGGCAATGGACTGGCGAGAGACCGGGGCAGCCGGCGCACGACACGTAACTGGAGCCCACATCGACTAATCATACGGTCGATGGTGGCTGGGTCGAAATTCAGTCTGTACGAAGGCGACGGCGTCGCCGCCATGTCGACGACGAGATTGGGTTTAGACACCATCGGCCGCTTCTTTATCCTTGTTGAGCATCTACACCTGATGGTCGGCTACCTTGGCGTTGCTTCTCGCCATCAGCATAGCACGATCCAGTGCGTTTGAACGATCCCAGCGTCGCACAGCTTTGTAGGGCGCAAAAAAGTCAAGTTCCTATAATCGCCACGGTTAATTCTCGAAACATTGTGCGCTGCGATGTAACAAATTGTAACAACGACTGCGTTATCCAGGCCACTCCCAGATCAGGTGCTTAGAACCACACCCGGCACGGAGAACGAACCATGCATATCCTAGGCATTCATTCGTGATGGCAAGGGCCCGCGCATTTGAAGGGTTGCTAAAGACGCGCTAAGTTCTAGGCTTCTCCCTGGGAGGTTGGATGACTTCCCGACAACAGGGAGGATCGCGTGAGCCATTTCCTGGACCGCCTGACCTATTTCCGTAGGCGTCAAGACCCCTTTTCCGACGGCCACGGCATCACTACGAATGAGAGCCGCGAGTGGGAAGATGCGTACCGGAAACGCTGGGCGGCGGACAAGATCGTGCGCTCCACCCATGGAGTGAACTGCACCGGATCCTGCTCCTGGAAAATCTACGTGAAGGGCGGCATCGTCACCTGGGAGACGCAGCAGACGGACTATCCGCGCACGCGCCCCGACCTTCCCAATCACGAGCCGCGCGGCTGCCCCCGCGGCGCCAGCTACAGCTGGTACCTCTATTCGGGAACCCGCATAAAATATCCGCTCGTTCGCGCCCGGTTGCTGCGCGCCTGGAGGGAAGCGCGCAAGACGCTGACGCCGGTGGCGGCTTGGCGCTCGATCGCGCAGGACGCCGAAAAGCGCGCAAGCTGGGTGACGCGGCGGGGCCGCGGCGGCTTCGTGCGTGCGGGGTGGGACGAGGTCACCGAGATCATTGCGGCCGCCAACGCCTACACGATCAAGGAATATGGCCCCGACCGCATCGCGGGTTTTTCCCCCATTCCGGCGATGTCCATGATCTCCTACGCTTCCGGCAGCCGGTATCTTTCGCTGATCGGCGGCACCCTGCTCAGCTTCTACGACTGGTATTGCGACCTGCCGCCCTCCTCGCCGCAGACCTGGGGCGAGCAGACGGACGTGCCCGAAAGCGCGGACTGGTACAATGCGGGCTTCCTGCTCGTCTGGGGTTCCAACATTCCGCAGACGCGCTCACCGGACGCGCATTTCTACACCGAGGTACGCTATCGCGGCACCAAGAGCGTCGTGATCACACCCGACTACAGCGAGGCGAGCAAATTCGCCGACATGTGGCTTCATCCCAAGCAAGGCACCGACGCAGCACTTGCACTGGCGCTCGGCCACGTCGTCCTGCGCGAATATTACGTCGACCGCGAAGTGCCCTACTTCGCCGACTACGCCCGCCGCTATACCGACTTCCCCTTCCTGGTAAAGCTTGTCGAGCGGGATGGCCGCCTGGTGCCCGACCGCTTGGTCAGGGCTGCCGATTTCGAGGGCGGATTGGGCGAGACCAACAATCCCGACTGGAAGCCGGTCGCGATCGACGAGATCAGCGGAGAGCCGGTTTGCCCGCTCGGCTCGGCGGGGTTCCGCTGGGGCGATGGCGGCAAGTGGAACCTGGAGGAAAAGGACGGCCAGGGCCGCGAAGTGAAGCTCCGCCTCAGCCTCGCCGGACAGGAAGATGCGGTGGTTCCTGTCGCGTTCCCCTATTTCGGGACCGTTGCGCCGGATACCTTCGTCGCCACCGGCCACGACGAGATCCTGATGCGCAACGTGCCGGTGAAGGAGATCAATCTCGTCGGAGGCAAAAGCTATGTCGCCTCGACCTTCGATCTCTTCCTCGCCAACTACGGCGTCGACCGTGGTTACGGGGGTGAGAACGCCGCCTCGAGCTACGATGAGGATATCCCGTTCACGCCAGCCTGGGCAGAAAAAGTCTGCGGTGTCCCACGTGACGCGATCGTCCAGGTGGCGCGCGAATTCGCGAGCAACGCTGAAAAGACCAACGGCCGCTCGATGGTGATCCTGGGGGCCGGACTCAACCATTGGTACCACATGGACATGAGCTACCGCGGCATCATCGCGCTTTTGGTGATGTGCGGCTGCGTCGGCAAGTCGGGCGGCGGCTGGGCCCATTATGTCGGGCAGGAGAAGCTGCGTCCGCAGACCGGATGGTTGCCGCTTGCTTTCGCGACGGATTGGCTACGGCCGGTCCGGCAGATGAACGGCACCTCGTTCTTTTATGCGCACAGCAACCAGTGGCGCTACGAAACGCTCAAGATCTCCGATATTCTGTCGCCGACCGCGCCTCCTGGCGACTGGTCGGGGGCGATGATCGACTACAATGTCAGGGCGGAGCGCATGGGCTGGCTTCCATCTGCCCCGCAGCTCGAGAGCAATCCGATCGAACTTGGCCGCAGCATCGCAGAGAACGGAGCAGACCCCAATAAAGTCATTCCCGAGGCCCTCAAGTCGGGTGAGCTGAAGCTTGCCTGTCATGACCCGGACAATGCTCGGAATTGGCCGCGCAACATGTTTTTCTGGCGCTCCAACGTGTTGGGTGCAAGCGGCAAGGGACACGAATATTTCCTGAAGCATCTCGTCGGCTCCCTGCATGGTGTTGTCGGCACCGACGATGAGCGCGGTGGCATCGAGAGGCCCGATGAAGTCGTCTGGCACGAGGAGGCGCCAGTCGGAAAGCTCGACCTGATCGTCAATATTGATTTCCGAATGTCGACCACGAGCCTGTACGCCGACATCGTGCTTCCCACCGCAACCTGGTACGAGAAGCATGATCTCAATACGACGGATATGCACCCGTTCATTCATCCCCTGACGGCGGCGGTAGATCCGGTATGGGAGTGCAAAAGCGACTGGAACATCTTCCGGGCGATCGCGAAGAAATTCTCGGAGGTGGCACCCGAAGTGCTCGGCGTCGAACAGGATTTGGTGATGACGCCGATCATGCACGACACGAAGTTCGAACTTGCCCAACCTTACGAGCCGCTCGATTGGAAAAAGGGCGAATGCGAACCAATCCCGGGCAAGACAATGAGCAGCATCGCGATTGTCGAACGCGACTACCCTTCGACCTATGCGCGCTTCACGTCGCTAGGCCCCGAACTTGAAAAGCACGGCAATGGCTCAAAGGGGTTGACCTGGGACATCAAGCATGAGGTGCAGTTGCTGGCGACGCTGAACGGCGTGACGCCGGACGGCGCGGCGGCGGGCCGTCCAAAGATCGATACCGACATCGATGCCTGCGAGACTGTTCTGATGCTCGCGCCGGAAACGAATGGCGAAGTCGCGGTGAAAGCCTGGGCGGAGCTATCCAGGGCGACCGGCCGGGATCACAGCCATCTCGCAAAAGGCAAGGAGGAGGAGAAGATCCGGTTTCGCGATGTCGTGGCGCAACCGCGCAAGATTATCTCCTCGCCAACCTGGTCCGGGCTGGAAAGCGAGCATGTCTGCTACAATGCCGGCTACACAAATGTTCATGAATTTATCCCTTGGCGGACGCTGACGGGACGTCAGCAAATGTACATGGATCATCATTGGATGCTGGCATTCGGCGAGGGATTTGTGACCTGGCGACCGCCGATCGACACCAGGTCGGTCAAGCAGGTTCTCGGAAAGCTGCCAAACGGCAACCCCGAGATCCAGCTCAACATTCTGACGCCGCACCAGAAATGGGGCATCCACTCGACCTATACCGAAAACCTCATCATGCTCAGCCTCAACCGCGGCGGGCCGACGGTGTGGATCAGCGAGGTCGATGCCAAGCAGGCTGGCATCGAAGACAATGACTGGATTGAGGCGTTCAATGTGAACGGCGCTCTGACGGCGCGCGCGATCGTCTCGCAACGCATTATGCCGGGCTCGGCGATCATGTACCATGCGCAGGAAAAGATGGTGAACACGGTCGGCTCCGAGATCACCGGGCAGCGCGGCGGCATCCATAATTCGGTGACCCGGATCAACATGAAGCCGACGCATATGATCGGGGGCTATGTCCAGTTCGCCTACGGCTTCAACTACTACGGGACCGTCGGCGCCAACCGCGACCAGTTCGTGATCATCCGCAAGATGAGCGAGATAAACTGGTTCGACAAGGCGGCCGACGACAGCGCCAGCGGGCATGCCACGGCGGATTGGGGAACCGGCCGCAGGTCGGCGACGACGACAGAGGTGGTGCCATGAAGGTCCGCGCGCAGATCGCGATGGTTTTGAACCTCGACAAGTGCATCGGCTGCCATACCTGCTCGATCACCTGCAAGAACGTATGGACCAACCGCGAAGGCGTTGAATACGCATGGTTCAACAATGTCGAGTCCAAGCCGGGCGTCGGATACCCGAAGGATTGGGAAAATCAGAACCGCTGGAAGGGCGGCTGGGTCAGAAAGAAGAATGGCAAGATCGTGCCTCGGCAAGGCTCCAAATGGCGGATTCTCTCCAAGATCTTCGCCAACCCGGACCTCCCTGAGATCGACGATTTCTACGAGCCTTACACTTTCGAATATGAATGGCTGCAAAAAGCGCCAGAACTGGAGGCCCAGCCTTCGGCCAAGCCTCGCTCGCTCGTGACGGGGGAGGTGCTGAAGAAGATCGAGTGGAGCGGCAACTGGGAGGACGACCTAGGCGGCGAATTCTCCAAGCGCTCGCAAGATTATAACTTTGAGGGGGTCGAGAAGGAAATCTACGGCCAGTTCGAGCAGACCTTCCTTATGTATCTGCCACGGCTTTGCGAGCATTGCCTTAATCCATCCTGCCTTGCCTCCTGCCCTTCAGGCGCGATCTACAAGCGCGAGGAGGACGGCATCGTCCTGATCGACCAGGACAAGTGCCGTGGCTGGCGCATGTGCGTGTCGGGCTGTCCCTACAAAAAAATCTACTACAACTGGTCGACCGGCAAATCCGAAAAATGCATCTTTTGCTATCCGCGCATTGAGGTGGGGCAGCCGACGGTCTGTTCCGAAACCTGCGTTGGGCGCATTCGGTATTTGGGCGTCGTACTCTACGATGCAGATCGCATCCAGGCGGCGGCATCGGTCGAGGATCCGAAGGATCTTTATCCCGCTCAGTTGGGAGTATTCCTCGATCCCTATGATCCGGCCATCCAGGAACAGGCAAGACTGGATGGGGTGCCCGAGGCGTGGATCGAGGCTGCGACCCGCTCGCCCGTCTACAAGATGGCTATGGAGTGGAAGGTCGCCTTCCCGCTCCATCCCGAGTATCGCACATTGCCGATGGTCTGGTACGTGCCGCCTTTGTCGCCCATCCAGTCCGCAGCCGAAGCCGGCAAGATGTCGGTCAACAACGGCATGCCCGATGTGCGCTCTCTTCGGATTCCGATGCGTTATCTCGCGAATCTTCTTACCGCGGGCGACGAGGAGCCGATCGTTGCCGCACTGGAACGAATGCTTGCAATGCGCGGCTTTATGCGTGCGAAGACGGTTGATGGTCGCATTGATGAGAGCATCGCCGAAAATGTCGGTCTCACCGGTCCCATGATCGAGGAAATGTACCGCTACATGGCCTTAGCGGCCTATGAGGACCGCTATGTTATCCCGACCACGCACCGTGAATTGAACGAGGATGCCTACCTCCTGCGCGGTTCGACGGGGTTTGGCTTCAAGGAACCGACCAATGGATCCACGAAGCTTAACCTGTTCGGGGGGCCGAAGCGGACGCCGCGCAAACCCTACATGGACATCCCGACATGAAGCTAACGCTACGCGCATTGTCGGCATTGCTCGGCTATCCATCCGCCGAACTGAAGGAAAACATAGCCGAAGTCCGGGTAGCACTTCGCTCGGAAGCGGTGCTTCCTGATGAAGCCCTCGCGCGGCTTGAACCTTTGCTGCGCTCCTTCGAGACGGAGGATCTGCTTGACCTTCAGGTAGCCTATAGCGAGCTTTTCGACCGTTCGCGGTCGCTCTCGCTTCATCTATTCGAGCATGTTCATGGAGAGAGCCGCGAACGCGGCCAGGCGATGATCGATCTTGGCCAACAATATGTGGATCGAGAATTCATTATGGAGTCAAGCGAATTGCCTGATTTCCTGCCCATGTTTCTTGAATTCCTCTCCTGCTCATCTGCCAAAGAGGCTCGTGAATGGCTGAGCGAGCCGGCGCACGTTCTGGTGGTCATCGAGCAGCGGCTATCGGAACGGGGATCGTCCTATGCCGCCGTGTTTCACGCGCTGTTGGCGCTTCCCGATGCCAAGCCCGATCCAGCGGCAATCGCAGAGCTGCGTGACCGCGCAAAGCCGGAAGACGACAAATCCATCGACGATGAATGGGAAGAAGCTCCAGTCAATTTCGGGGCGCCTCTGCATGATGGCGGTGGGCCAACCGGGATAGTTGCAAAGATCCGGGCAGCACGCCGGGCGGTGACCGCGACGATCAAGGACTGAAGGGAAGAGAACCATGCGAGAATTCGTCAATTACCTGCTCTTTGGCTGGTATCCCTATCTCGCGATCACGGTTCTTATCGTTGGAAGTATCCTGCGCTTCGACAAGGGGCAATACACCTGGCGCTCGCAATCCTCGCAGTTCTTGCGCCGCCGACAGATGATGCTGGGCTCCAACCTGTTCCATCTCGGCGTGCTGATCCTATTTGTCGGGCATTTAGTCGGCCTGCTCACGCCCGCGGCCGTCTTCAGCTTCGTCGGCGTGTCTCACGGCTTCAAGCAGGTGACGGCGCTTACAGTCGGAGGGATTGCCGGGATATTCGCTTTCATCGGCTGCTCTCTGCTGCTTCATCGGCGGTTGTTCGATCCTCGTATTCGACGCTCTTCGTCAATCGGAGACATCCTCGTTCTCGTTCTCATCTGGCTTCAGCTTGTCCTAGGGCTCGCGACGACTATTTGGACCGTGAACGCGCTCGACGGTCACGAGATGGTGCTATTCATGGGTTGGGCGAGTGGGCTTACTCAGTTCAACCCAGGCGCGTCGGCGCTGATCATCGACACCGCGCTCGTCTACAAGATGCATATCGTGCTGGGACTGACGCTGTTCCTGATCACACCGTTTACCCGGCTGGTCCACATCTGGAGCGCGCCCGTCTGGTATCTGTTCAGGCCGGGCTACCAGATCGTGCGATCGCGCGCGAAAAGCGGCGCCAGCACCACTCCGACGCGAGGCCCCGCCGGCCTCGCTCCGAGCTTCGGTGGCGATTCCATCCCCCGTTCCCACAGCGAGAGTGCACAATGACCCATACCATACTCGATGCAAGGGCATCGGCCCGCACGCGCCGCGTCCATTCCGCCCCTGTGATGCCGGGGGCGTGCGAGAGCGGCGGCTGCGGCTCACCATCGCCCGATTCGCGGCTGCGGCGAGCGCCGCCGAGTTTCGGGACGGTGCTGGTCAACGGCGTCGAAATCGAGCCCGAAGAGATTGCGCAGGAAATCCAGCATCATCCTGCCTCTGACGGCGAAACGGCCTGGAAGGAGGCCGCGCGAGCTTTGGTGCTCCGCGAGCTTCTTCTGCAGGAGGCACATAGGCTCCATATCGAGCCTGAACCCGAGCAAGACGAGCAGGGGCGCGGCGAGACGCCGGAGGATGCAACAATCCGCATGCTACTTGATCGAGAGGTTGAGCCTGCAAAGGCCGGAGAAGAAGAATGCCGACGCTATTATGAAAGCCGCGTCGATCGGTTCCGCACGCCCGACCTGTTTGAAGCCTCGCATATCCTCATTGAACCGGAAGGAAAGGACGATGCCGCTTGGGCGGCAGCCGAAGCCGAAGCTTACGCCATCGCGGCCGAATTGGGTGATGACCCGGAAAACTTCGCCGCAGCCGCCCGGGAGTTCTCTAAATGCCCGACCGCGCATCAGGGAGGGTCGCTCGGTCAGGTGAGGCGAGGCGAACTGGTTTCAGCCGTGCAGCAAGCGCTGGAACGGCTCCCGGAAGGCACGACCGCCCGCGAGCCCGTGCGCTCCCGTTTCGGTTGGCATGTGCTGCGCCTGCAACGCAAGATCGAGGGGCGGACGCTGCCGTTCGATATCGTCATGCCGCGGATCGCAGATATGCTCGACGCCCGTGCGTGGACGGTCGCCAGCGCGCGCTATGCGGCGGAACTGGCGCGTTCGGCGGATATCGAGGGCGTACTGATGGATCCAGAATCGATCGGGGCGAGTTGATGGCAACGCTCGGCGACATATTGGGCTCGGCAAGGCGCTCGGCGGCGACGTTCGAGATATGGGCTGAAGCGGCCGATCCCGAACTTGCAGAGGCGGTGAAGACGGCGGCTATTGCGGATGGCGGGTCCCTGAGCGGTTATCTTCGTATGGCCGTCGCCGATTTCAGCCGTTTTGCCGACGAGGAGGCCTGGGCGCAGCTCAGCCGTACAGTGCGCGACAGCGACGATCCTGGAATGGCCTGCCTCAGGGTCATGGTGCGTTGGCGCATGGCCGCGCCTGTATGTGAAGACCACGTGTTTGACCCTTCGACGAGGATAGATCATGAGCACCGTCCCGCCGCCCCGGCCAAGCTCCACACCTGACGCTTCGCCGCTCAATCCGGCGATGAAGCAGGTGCATGACGCGACCTATGGCGCCGATCACCAGGGCACCGATCCAATGGAAAGCGTTTCCCTCAAGAAGGACGAGGGCGCCTATTGGCCAGTCATCTGGGCGGCCGCAACGATCGTTTGCGTGATCGTGGCGATCGTCCTCATCGTCTTCTGAGGGGTACAATGTCCTACACCTCCGGCGAGCAGGGTGACTTCACCGTCCTGTTGATCACCACGCTAGCATTCACGGTCTGCTTCGCGGTCTGGATGATGTTCGGCGTGATCGGGATTCCGATTCGCGCGCAACTCGGCCTCGATTCGACCGAATTCGGCCTTTTGACCGCCACGCCCGTGCTGACAGGAGCGCTGTTCAGATTGCCGCTCGGGATCTGGACGGACCGTTTCGGCGGGCGCCGTATCATGCTACTTCTTCTGCTCGGCTGTGCTGTGCCACTCTGGATCTCGGCCTATGCCTCCGCCTTGTGGCAGTTCCTTCTCCTCGGGCTCGCACTGGGTCTCGTCGGCGCGTCTTTCGCGGTCGGAACACCCTATGTCGCCCGCTTCTTTCCCAAGGAGCGCCGCGGCTTCGCCATGGGATTTTTCGGCGCCGGCACGGTGGGGGCCGCGCTCAACATGTTCGTCGCGCCATTCCTCATCGAGCAGTATGGATGGGAGATGGTACCGAAGGTCTATGCGGCGGCGCTGGTGGTCACGGCGGCGCTCTTCTGGATATTCTCCGCGCCCGACCCGGCGCGGTCGGACAATTCAACGCCGTCCATGATGCGGCAGTTGACGGTCCTGCGCGATCCACGGGTCTGGAAATATTGTCAATACTACTCGATCGTATTCGGCGGGTTCACGGCCCTTTCGATCTGGATGCCGCAGTATTTCACGACGGAGTACGGCTACTCCATCGCTCAGGCGTCGTTACTCGCCACAGCATTCGCACTGCCCGGCGGCGCGTTTCGCGCCCTGGGTGGCTGGTTGTCGGATCGCTTCGGAGCGCACGCGGTGACTTGGTGGGTGCTGTGGATCGCCTGGGTCTGCCTGTTCCTGCTCTCCTATCCCAAGACGGAACTGATCGTTCATACGATCGAAGGTCCACGGGGTTTCGGCATCGCCTTGCCGTCCTGGTTGTTTACGGCTCTGCTGTTTGTTCTCGGCATAGCCTTCGCCTGCGGCATGGCCTCGACGTTCAAATATATCGGCGACGAATTCCCGGAGAACATGGGCGTGGTTTCCGGCGTGGTCGGCATGGCCGGCGGCCTGGGCGGCTTCCTACTGCCTATCATGTTCGGAGTCATTCTCGACGGGCTCGGCGTAAACTCGAGTTGCTTCATGCTGCTTTACGGGATCGTCGCGGTATCTCTGGTATTGAATTATCTGACGGAAGTGCGTCGCGCGCCCGTAATGGGCGAGAGTGTAACCTCCAACGGCAGATAACCCCAAATCATCCGGAGAGTCTTGAACGTGTACCCGCCGCGTATCCCCAAGGCGCGAAAAAAATGACCTTCGCAGCTATCGGGGCAACCAGCATTGCTGCATCGCTGGCTGCTGCGAAACCAGCCAAGGCAATACTATGTGCATTCCGATAGGTACAGCACCGTGGTTATCCGACCGGCGAACCTTTGCGTCAGACGACGCCGTAATCGGCGACTCTGGTTCCAGCTACATGACAAAAATCATGGGCATGATGTGTTGTTGACATGAATCAGGAATATCGTCGCGAGAAACGCAAAGGGCTGAACCGTGAATCAGACTTCGGCTGAGCTGAAGATAATGGATCGCTATTGGCGTGCCGCCAACTACCTCTCCGTCGGACAAATCTATCTGATGGACAATCCGCTGCTGCGAGAACCTCTGCGTGCCGAGCACGTGAAGCCCAGACTGCTTGGACATTGGGGGACTACGCCGGGTCTCAACTTCATCTATGTGCACCTGAACAGGTTGATCCGGAAACGCGATCTCGACGTGCTTTACGTCTGCGGCCCGGGACATGGCGGCCCGGCCATGGTTGCCAACACCTGGCTCGAGGGCAGCTACAGCGAGATTTACCCAGACATCGGCCGAGACGCCGAGGGGATGAGGAAGCTGTTCAAGCAATTCTCCTTCCCCGGCGGTGTGCCGAGCCACGTCGCGCCCGAAACGCCCGGTTCGATTCATGAGGGTGGGGAGCTTGGATATGCGCTGGTCCACGCCTTTGGAGCGGCTTTCGACAATCCGGATTTGATCGTGGCCTGCGTCGTCGGCGACGGCGAGGCGGAGACCGGCCCGCTGGCCGCCGCCTGGCATTCCAACAAGTTCCTCAACCCACGGGTGGACGGCGCGGTGCTGCCTATCCTGCATCTGAATGGCTACAAGATCGCCAATCCGACGCTGCTGGCGCGTATGGACGTCGGTGAACTGAAGAGCCTCTTCACCGGCTATGGTTACGATCCCTTCTTCGTCGAGGGCAGCGATCCGATGGCCATGCACGGTTTGATGGCGGCCACGCTGGACGAGGCGATGGATCGCATCCGGGACATCCAGACTGGCGCCCGTAAGGAGGGATGGGCGGGTGACAGGCCCCGCTGGCCGATGATCATCCTGCGCAGCCCGAAAGGCTGGACCGGACCGAAAGAGGTCGACGGCGAGAAGGTCGAGGATTTCTGGCGCTCGCACCAGGTGCCCGTCTCCAATGCGCGCGGCAATGCCGCTCATCGCCAGATCCTTGAGGAATGGATGCGCAGCTATCGGCCGGAGGAACTGTTCGATGCGGAAGGGCGATTGCTGCCCGAAATCGCGGCGCTCGCACCCAAGAGAGAAAAGCGCATGGGCGCGCTTCCGCATGCCAATGGCGGCTTGTTAAAGAAGGACCTCGTCCTGCCCGACTGGAAGAGTTTTGCCATCGAGGTGCCGGAACCGGGCGGCAGGATCGCAGAAGCGACCCGCCTCATGGGCGCCTATTTGCGCGATGTCATCAGCCTGAACGGTGAAGCGCGGAACTTCCGCCTGATGGGGCCGGACGAAACCTCATCGAACCGGCTGGACGCCGTGTTTGATGTGACGGACCGTGTCTGGATGGAAGGAATCGAGCCCTATGACGTCCATCTTGCCCGTGAAGGCAGGGTCATGGAGGTTCTATCGGAGCATCTCTGCCAGGGCTGGCTGGAGGGCTATCTGCTGACTGGACGGCATGGCCTGTTTTCCTGCTACGAAGCCTTCATCCACATCGTGGACTCCATGGTCAACCAGCATGCGAAATGGCTGAAGACCTCGGCGGAATTGCCCTGGCGCAAGCCGATCGCCTCGTTGAACTATCTGTTGACCTCCCATGTCTGGCGCCAGGACCATAACGGCTTTTCCCATCAGGATCCCGGCTTCGCCGATTTCGTGGCCAACAAGAAGGCCGATACGGTCCGGCTCTATTTCCCGCCGGACGCCAACACGCTGCTTTGGGTCACCGATCATTGCCTGCGGACCTGGAATCGCATCAACGTCATCACGGCGGGCAAACAGCCGTCGCCGCAATGGCTGAGCGCCGATGCGGCGGAAAGGCACTGCAAGGCCGGCGCCGGCATCTGGGATTGGGCCTGCACGGGCCCGTCCGGCGAGGAACCGGACATCGTGATGGCCTGCGCGGGGGACGTACCGACAATGGAGACGCTGGCCGCCGTCGATCTTGTGCGCACGGCGCTTCCGGAGATCAGGATCCGTGTCGTCAACGTCGTCGATCTGATGACGCTGCAGTCCCATAGCGAGCATCCGCACGGCTTCGCGGACGAGATCTTCGACCGCCTGTTCACCACGGACAAGCCCGTCATTTTCGCCTATCACGGCTATCCCTATCTCATCCACCGGCTGACCTACCGGCGCAACAACCACGACAATTTCCACGTTCATGGCTTTCGCGAGGAGGGCACGACCACCACGCCCTTCGACATTGCGGTGATGAACCAGCTAGACCGCTTTCATCTGGCGCTGTCTGCGTTACGCCGCCTGCCACAACTTGCCGAACGGTCGGCCCAATTCTGCGCCGCGCTGGAAAGGAAACTCGAAGAGCACAAAGCTTACGTCTGCGAGCATGGCGAGGACATGCCCGAAATCCGCGACTGGACCTGGCCTTATGGAACGGCGGCCGAGGCCGGCGACTGATGCGCGACGCGATCCTGTCGCTGAACACGGGTTCATCGAGCATCAAATTCGGCGTCTATGACGTCGGCGAAGCAGGCGAACCTGCAACGGCGGCACGTGGAGCAATCCGAACAGACAGAACACCGCGGCTCGTCGTCAGGTCGGTCGAAGGAGCGTCTTTGGTCGACCGTGAGGTTGGAAGGGAAGATGTCAGCGACGCAATCGACGCCCTCGTCAATTGGGTGGAGCAGGAGTTCGGCAAGCGGCGGCTGATCGGTTGTGGCCATCGAATCGTTCACGGAGGCACCGTATTCTCAGATCCTGTCCTGCTGTCGCCGCCGACTGTCGATGCGCTCGAGAAAATGGCGCCGCTTGCGCCGCTGCATCAGCCGCGCAGCATCGCGCCGGTCCATGCGATGGCGGAACTGCGCCCGCGGTTGCGGCAGGTTGGCTGTTTTGACACTGCCTTTCATCGCACGATCGAGCCGCCGGCCGGTTGCTATGCCCTGCCTCGCGCTTATGAGGAAAGAGGCATCCGGCGCTTCGGCTTCCATGGCCTTTCCTACGAGTATATCGCGTCGTATCTGGCGCAGGAGGGGAAAGCGGATCAGCGCACTGTGGTTGCCCATCTCGGCAATGGCGCGAGCCTGTGCGCTATGCGGCATGGCCATAGCCTTGACACCACCATGGGATTTTCCGCGCTGGACGGGCTTGTCATGGGAACACGTTGCGGAACCATCGATCCGGGCATCCTCCTTTACCTCCTGCAGCATGACGGCATGACGCCGGACAAGTTGCAGGACCTGCTTTATCAGAACTCCGGCTTGCTCGGCGTGTCCGGCATATCCGGGGACATGCGCGATCTGGAGCAAAGTAAAGATCCTCACGCCCGCGAAGCAGTCGAGCTTTTCGTCTTCCGTGCCGCTCGCGAGATTGCCGCGCTGGCAAGCACTTTGGGCGGCCTCGATTGTCTCGTCTTCACGGCCGGGATCGGCGAGCATTCCGCCACTGTGCGCTGGGGGATTTGCGACAGGCTCCGCTGGCTGGGCATTTCGATTGATGATGCCGGAAATCAGCGCCACGATCCAATCGTAAGTAATCCGACCAGCAGCGTGGAAGTCAGGATCATCCCGACCGATGAAGAGATCGTCATCGCACGCCATTGGCTTGCAGTCATCGGCCAGTTTTAGTTCAAAAAAGGGGCGATGAAAGGCGCATCATCCGAAGATGCACGCTATTTGGGTAGGCAAGGCTCGGCCATGGTGGTCTGCCCCCTGAAAAGTGGTCCTCCCTGAAGTAGGCTATTTGCCGTTGGAGAGGACGTTGGAATGCCCCAGAAGAAGAACAAGCCCGAAGAGATCGTCGCCAAGCTGCGTCAGGTCGATATTTTGTTGTCACAAGGAAAGTCGG
>JAFKJY010000076.1 GCA_017305835.1 Hyphomicrobiales bacterium | reverse complement strand
GCAACGAATCCTGGCGCTTCAAGAACCGCTCTCAAAACTAAAGCCGGGGAGCCTAAACAACGCGCCCGACCGGGCTGCGCAACCCCGACCAGCTCCACCCGGTCGGGCGCTTACCGTCGTGCCCCAAAAGGGGTCCCGTTTGCACGCCGCTCCAGGGTCCCCATTCCGAGCCGATTGACACCCCGGACACCCATAAGCGGGAGCGAGGGATCCCTGTCCTTCCATCGGCGCCAAAACTCCAGGCAAGTGGCGATACCGAGATCAGTGAGCGCAAAACCTGCGCCTGGCTCATCCAAACGCCCAAGCAAGCCGAACTTGATCAACGGCATGACGCCGCCGTCGGAAAACGTATGGGAATCCTCCTGATCCTCCTCGACCGCCCGCCATCGTCGCCGGCCGCCGATCATGACAGGTTCCAAAATAATCGAGGGCGGGACCGCTTCCTGTGAGCCGTGGTTGAGACCCGCGCTGATAGAAAACAGCGTATCGCGCGCGCGAGGCGGGATCTCAATCCACTCAACAAAACCCCGCTCAGCAGGTTGGTCCGGTGCGCCGGCAGTACGTCCAAGCAGAAACGCTTCGCACAACGCGCGTTCGATCTCTCCAATCGTGTTCTGCGATTTCCCATATTTTCGCGCGGATCGGTCCTGGGAAATGATTCTTCGCGCCCACTCCTTGAAATGCGCACGAAGGCGTTTGTCGACTTTCGGACGCGTCATTCGGTTCTCTCGGTGTCCCGGGTGAGGCGCGCGCCGCACGCCGCCATACTGCCTGTCGAGCCAACCTCAAGCCGCATTGCGCATTTCCGCCTTCGCCAGAAATTTGGCTACTCGCGCGCCAACGTCGGGAAACAGGAAGCAAAGGGCCGGCAGCCAATCACGGTCAGGCATGAGCTCGGCATCCGCTTCCCGCAGCCGGTTCTTGAGCTTCTCGCTTCTTTCCCGCCAGCGTCCTTTCGGATCCTGCTTCTCAATTGCGTCCTGATGGCCCGCCACCGCGAGCCCATGACCGAAGGCCAGGACATGCTGCGGATACATTTCCGCCAGATGATGCGCCACCTGCACCAGCTTCTTGAACTGCCAGCCGACAGGCTCCCCCTTTAGCGCACTCAGCACCCCGTGGATCATCGTGGAAAAATTGCTGTCGGCATCAGGCCGCTCTGGGATTGGAACATTGCGTGCCGCCAGCCTGCGGCGGAGAAGCCGCCACGGATCCACGTCGGTCGTCGCGCAATGTGGCGTCATGCTGGCCGTCCAGAAAGCGAAGAAGTCCGCGCGCAGCTCGTTGTCCATCGCGGCCCATAGTTCCCTCTCTGAACTCTCGAAATCGAAGTAGAAGGTCCGCTGAGTATCGAGGTGCGTTGTCAACTCTGAGAATCGAACAACGCGCTCGGCCCACCGCTCTTTCAGCGTATCGCCCTCTCGGTATGGCTCGCGGTAGGAACAGCGCAAGTGAAATTCCCCGGCCGTCTCCGAGAGGGCGCAGGTCTCTTCGTCAACGACGAAGATGTTTGAATTATTGGAGAACAAAATATCGTCGGTCGTCAGGCGGCGGTTATTGGGCTCAAATCCCGCCATGATCCAAACGAGCTGTGCGCCGCCCCTGCGATAGTCGTCCCGCCGCCCGACCACGACGTCAAGAAACGTCGTCGAAAGTTGCGCTTCGAAGACGAACCGCTGCTCGCCTCGCAATGCCTGAACATCCGGTTGGCGCCACTGCGCCCGATCCTGCGAAACATACCATCGCTTCTCCTGAACGACAGATTCCGCGCGGAAGTTTGGGTCAGCCCGCAGACTGCGTTCGATCAGCTCCTTGATGCGTTTGTGCGGTTCGCTTTCCCGCAGTCCCTGATACTTCCGTGCCAGGATGTCGTCCTGATTGAGGGCGCTTCGGGTTTGCGCCGGGCAAGACCCGTCCTCATGGCGATGACGGAAGAAGAACCGCTTCTCCGGACTGGACACAAGATAGACCGCCGAGGGGCATAAGGCGCACTTATAAAGCGGCGCCGAATCCAAGGCGGAGCGGACTCGCCCGCGCTCTTCAATCAAATGATCATACCGGAAAGACCTGATTAACTCCGTGGCTGAGCGATATTCGCCCGTGGTTAGATCCAGAACCTCCTCGATCTCCGGCTTCTCCACCGGCGATGCGGGGGACAACGGGTCGATCGTGACATTTGTCTGCACCATTGCGTGCTCGTTCAAACGGCAGTGGAAGAATCATTATTATATCAGCTTCGCCCACCTTGATTGCATTGAAGCCTTGCCTTGTTCGCGAATCGTTCTCACATTGGTGTGGTGAAAATCTCTCCAGGGCGGCGGATATGAAGGTTGAGTTTCGCGACGGCAGCGGCCGAAAGGTCAGCATCGATAAGCTCTTCGACAATATTCGCGAAAAAGCGGTCGAGGCGGCGATCACCCACCTTGAGCACAAGGCGCGCAATGCCGCGAGCGCGCTCATCGACCCGGAGACGGGAAGGCATGCAGTCGTGTTCGTGCGGCCGAAGGAGGAGACGCAACTCGTCATGAGCACGAAAGGCTCGCCGGCTTTCGCGCGCGAATTGGAACGGCGCCTCGGTGTGGAGAAGGGGGCAGTGCGCTCAATGATGGACGAATCGAAAGCAAAATCGCCGATTGTTTATCTGGCGCACGGATCGCCGGATCACAAAACCCTGGCGCGTCCGTTCGCGGAGCGGCTGATGCAAGGCGGTGTCGAAGTGTGGCTTGATGCCTGGGAGATCGGCTCGGGCGACAGTGTTCGCCAGAAGATGGACGAAGGCCTTGGCGATTGCACCCATTTCATCGTTCTGCTGACCCCGAACTCCATCGGCCGGCCGTGGGTTGAAACCGAGATCGACGCCGGCTTTGTGCGGGCCGTCGAGGGGCATTCAAAGTTTATCGGCCTGCGAACGGGCGTCAGTGTAAGCCAGCTCTCACCGTTCTTGCAGTCACGTCGCTGCCCGGAGTTGGATCTCAACGACACGCTCGCTGTCGATGAACTGATTGCGGAGTTGCATGGAGTCTCACGCAAACCCGCGCGGGGGCCTGCTCCGCGCTATGTGAAGTCCGTGCCGCCGGGGCTCCAGTTTTGGGCACCGAGCGCGATCGCTGTTGCCGAGTATCTCGTGCGCGCGAGCAAGCATGGGACGAAGTTCGATCCGCAGGTTCTCATGGGCGAGGTGGCCGAGGCGCTAGGTATGCCCGAGGCAGATGTTCGGCTCGCGGTACTCGATCTTGAGGAAGCAGGTTTGATCGAAAAATCCCGCGAAATGCGAGCTGCCCGCTTCTGGCCGCAACCAGGTCTTTTCGTCGAATTTGACAGCCACTTTCTGGATTTTGACAATGAACAGGACGCGATTGCGGTCGCGAACTGGGTCGTCAGCAACGACGTCAAATCGATATCCATCGCCGATCTGTCGAAAAACTTTCCTGACTGGCAGCCCAGACGCATGAACAGCGCTCTGAGCTTCCTCGAGGAAGGCGCTCTCATCAATGCTCAACATACGATCGGTCAAGGTCCGTGGGCGATGCGCTCTTTGAGCGTAAGCGACCGGACGCGCCGGTTTGTCCGCGATAACGGATAATATCAGTGGCCGGCACTCGATCGAACGTGGCCGGTTTCGCGCCGTACTTTTGCCGAAACAGGTGCAGGCAAAGACAATCTCCGGAGGCCCGTCGACGGGAAAGAAGGGCATCTTGAGTTATCAATATTCAGCGCAGAATCACGACTGGGATCTGACGCTCCACGCGGCCGCCGATCTGATCAAGGCCGGACTGGTAGCCGACAGACAGCCGAAGACCGGCAGCCTCTCGATGGGGTTTTCCTACTTCACAGGGGGCATGGTGCTTTGCTTCGCTGCGATCGAGAGCTTCTCGGCCTCCGTAGCATTCTCCATGCAGTCGGATGCGCGCTTCTCCAGCTTTGATTTCCAGCGCTACCGCAGCACGGGCCGGTTCTGGGACAAGATGGGCATGCTCATGAGCGCCGCTGCAATTGAAATCGACCGGGGCCAGGGGCTGTTCCAGCACATCGGACAAATGCAGGTGTGGCGCAATCTCGTCACCCACGCGTCTCCCTACGGGATCGAACCCACCGAAATCGACAACACAGTAGAAGCGCCCGGCGTCCTGCACGCCAAAAAGAGGCATCTCGAATACACCCGCATGGCCGATCCGGAGCACGCCAGAAAGTTCTATGAAACGGCCGTTGCTTTCATCGAACTGGTCATCAAGCAGACTGGCCTCGACCCCCGTGCGTCAGCCACCTACCAGATTCTTGAATAATCACCGCTGCGAATCGAGGCATATATGGCGCGACCGGTACGCGATCTACGCCGTACCATACAATTCTCGCGCGGCGTCGATGACCTCCTGCGGAGCCGAGTCGGTCAGGCCCCGCAGGTAAGCCAGGAAATCGGCAGAGCGCTTCAGGCAGAAGATTTTCGCCTTGAGCTTTACTCCTCTCGCAACAGCCTTTTCCTCCAGGAGGGAGGCGCATTCGTTGTCCAGGAACATGGCGTCGACATACGGCCCGTACAGCGCGATAGCCTTGATGTCGTTCATCATGCCGCGCGACGGATGCCGCTTTTGGCCGCGGGCGAGCCTGCTGGCTATTGCCGCAAAAAGATGCGCGGAAATCCAATGATGCGGCAGCGACTGGTTCTTGGGCCAGTTCAGAAATTTCACCGTTTCTCGAAACGCTGATTCCGGCGGCACACCGCGCTCGGCGAACTTGCGGTTGATCTCGTGAATCAATGTCACAACGGGCGAAAGTGCTCCATTGATATACGTTTGGACGTCACCCGACGCCTCGCCTGCCTGGACCATCGCCATGAAGTGGAAATAGGCATCGACGTAGCCGCGGGCCATCGCCCCAAGCTCGTTCGCCAGCACGTCTTCAAATGCAGGCTTGTCGCGCACCCACCGATCGTACAGCGGCGCGAAATCTTCCGCCGCCTTGTCTCGCGCCTGCCGGGTGTGTTCGACAAAGGCGCTCCAGTCGGTCTCCACGGTTATGTGCAGGTCAGGCAACCAGGCGTTGCGATGGCCATGGAGGATTTCGTCGACATCAAAATCAAAGGACGGCGGTTCCTCGCCTTTCAGATACGCCTCAAGGTGTCGGTATATCTGCCGATGCTCGATCGTGGTGGTATCCTCGAACGAGGTGTCCCCGCCCATCATCTCGTGGGCAAGGTCGAGCGCTTTTCCGTCCCGATAGACCATCGTCTCGTCGCGGTGGATGTTCGATGCGGGGCAGATGATCTGCTGGCGCATCATGGCCCGATCAAGCAAACCGTTTGCCTCAGTCCAAAACTCGGCATGGGGTGCGTCTGCCCGGCGCTTGCGTTCCTTGACCTTGAAAATCTCGCTGATGGCGAACTGGTCGAGGTAGAGAACCTTCTTGTCAACTTCGGGTAGATAGTAGGTAGCTTTCGCTCTGCAGAATTTGCAGCGCCGGTCGTAGGATTCCGACGATACCCACAAGATGCCAAATCCCTGCTCGCGGCCACATTGCGGGCAAGTCTTAAAGGGCGGGCGTTCCAACATCTTTGGTCCTCGGGAATCCTTCACGCCGAAGGTAGAACATCTATTAGACCGCGGGCAGACGCCCGGCACAATTCGGATCGGCTGCACGGCATCGAAGCTGAGCATGTGTCGCCTTGCTGCGCGGGCTCGACTTCGCGGTCCTGGCAATGAGCTATGGATTCTCGCGCGGGGCGGGACGGGCGGTGCTTCGGCCGCGCGGTCTGATTGCGCTGCGCCGAGAAGCCCTGCCGCGGCGCCCGCCTGCCGCCGTGCAGGCTAACTTTCCCGGCGGAAGCTTTCGATCGGTCGCGCGTTCAGCAGCGCAGGCTCGTATTCGTCGCCCGCCCACCGCTCCGAATACGGCGCGCCGAGCTTCTCCGCATAGTCGATCCACGCGGCGCCGAATGGATTGACGAAATCGCTCAGCGCCTCCTTGCCCTCGGCATAAAGAGGAATCCAGAAGGACCGCGCGATGTCGTCGCCCGTATCGTGATACACGTTCGGCGTCATATAGACGAAGCCGTCCACATGACACTCCGTCAGCCCGAGCGCGGCGCTGCTGAGGATCGACAAGGCGTCATCCGGCGTCAGCGCGAAATTGCTGTCGTTGGCGAACAAGGCGAGGCCGTAGGCGCCGGGAACGCGGAGCTGGCGCTTGGTCGCGGCGATCTGCTTGTTCGCTTTGCGCAAGGCCTGGCGAAGGGGGTTCGCGATCTGCTGGCGAAGGCGGGCCTGGACCCGCTCCGGCATCGGCTCGCCGCGAAGCACATGGCCCATCATATCGGCGGTGGTGTAGCCGAAATGCCTGTACGCTTTGGTGACCCGCTCAGGATAGGCGTCGCGTGAATCCGTCTCCATGCGTTTCAGTTCCGCGATCACGCGGTCGCCCGCAAAGTAGAAATCGGCATTCAGCGCCATCGCCGGCTGATCGGGGATCAGCTCGCGCACCAGCTTGCCGCCGCGGAAGGTCGGAACGAACCTGGCGAACTCCGCTTCGATATCAATCAAGGTTGGCTGCCACCCGACGCTTTGCGTCATGCAATCTCCTCATCCTGCCACGCGATAGAATACTGCGATTCCGGTTGCCGGGGTACTTGATGCCGCCCCGGCCGACGCCGGCCGCGCTCTATCTCGCTGGCGCTCGACCGAACCCGCGGAGCGGTTTCGGCCCATGCGGGTGACGATCGCTGGCGGAGCTTCCGGCGGCGGCGGCCGGCAGGCGGCCGCCAGACCCTTGTTGAAGCGCGCGGATATACCCGCGCGCTTGCACCCCATTTGACCAGCTTACGCCGACAGCGGGGACTCAGAGCCAATAGCCGAAGTCCTCCGGCCCGCTCCATTCGGAGCAAAGCTCCTCCCGTGTAGTCGGACCGCGCTGGCGCGCCCCAAGGGGTTCGGCTTTGGCGTCCCCGCCTTACGGCCCTAGCGCCCATACCCGCGCGGTGCGCGGGTTTGAAGGATGGACGCTCGGCGCTGGCCAAGGGTGCATGCGCGGCTTTTTATCTGGGCCGTGCTGTCAACCCAAGGCTAGTGAAAGGAAGACAGCCATGAAACTTGAACACGTATCCCTTGAGCAGTTGAAGCTCTCCCCCCTCAATGTCAGGAAGAAGGGCGGCGGTGACGTTGCCGACCTTCTTCCCTCCCTGCGTTCACTCGGCGTCCTCCAGCCGCTATTGGTGCAGCCCAACTGCGAGGGCTTCGAGATCGTCGCCGGACAGCGGCGCTACGCGGCGCTGACAAAACTGGCCGAGGAAGGCTATGCCGAGCCGGTGCCGGTCGCCATCATGGAGGACGGCGACGACGCCAAAGCCATCGAGGCCTCGCTGGCCGAAAACGTCGCCCGCCTTCCGATGGACGAGATCGACCAATACAAGGCATTCGCCGCCCTCAAGGCCAAGGGACTGGATGTGGGCGAGATCGCGGCGCGTTTCGGGGTCACCGAGCGGCTGGTCAATCAGCGCCTTGCCATTGCGGGCATCATCGAGCCGGTGCTGAATGCCTACCGCCGCGACGAGATCGATGCGGGCACTCTGCGCGTCCTCACCATGGCGACGCCGCGCCAGCAAAAGGCGTGGTGGAAGCTGTTCAGGTCGGACGACTATGCGCCGACCGGCCACGCCCTGCGCGAATGGCTGTTCGGCGGGGCGCAGGTGCCGGTGGGCAATGCGCTCTTCGATGTGAGCGTATACAAGGGCGCCATCGTTGCCGACCTCTTCGGCAAGGACTCCTACTTCGCGGATGCGGACGCCTTCTGGCCGTTGCAGAATGCGGCCATCGCCGCGCGGCGGGACGCCTATCTGGCCCAGGGCTGGAGCGGGGTCGTCGTACTAGACGCGGGCCAGCACTTCGCCCAGTGGAGCCACGTCAAGGCAGGGAAGAAGAAAGGCGGCAAGGTGTTCGTCGCCATTACCCGCGACGGCGAAGTCACCTTCCATGAAGGCTTCCTGTCCGAGAAGGAGGCCCGCCACGCGAAGACCGGCGCGGCGGCGGAGCCGGTGAAGATCGCGCGGCCCGAACTCACCAAGGCCATGCAGAACTATCTCGGCCTGCACCGGCACGCCGCCGTGCGCACGGAGTTACTGGCCTGTCCCGGCATGGCGCTCCGCCTCGCGGCGGCGCACATGATCGCGGGCTCGGACCTGTGGACCGTCAGCGCCGACCCGCAACGGGCCGACAACGACGCGATCAGCGAAAGCCTTGCATTGGCGCAGGCGCAGACGGGCTTTGCCGAGGAGCGCAAGCGCATCCGCGCGCTGCTCGGCATCGAAGACGAAGACGACGGACCAGTCGCGGCACGCTCGCGCGGCTACAGGGATGGCCTCTCGCTGGCGGACACCTTCGCCAGCCTGATGCGGATGGACGACCCGGATGTCCTGCGCATCCTTGCCTACGTCATGGCGGAAACGCTCTCGGCTCACACCGGCATGGTGGAGACGCTCGGGGCGCTGCTCGGAACCGACATGCACCGCTGGTGGACGCCGGACGAAACCTTCTTCGGCCTGATGCGCGACAAGGAGGCCATCAACGCCATGGTGCGCGAGATCGCGGGCGAGGGGACCGCCGATGCGTATCTGACCTCCACCGCGAAAGTCCAGAAGAAGATTGTCAGCGACTGCCTCGCCGGCATCCGTGAGGCGCAGGCGAAGGACTGGCTGCCGCGCTACATGGCTTTCCCGGCGCAGGGCTACACCGCCCGCTATGTTGGAAAGGCGGCGGAAGGGGTGACCGATGGCGATAGCGGCGACGCCGATCTCGACGAAGCCGCATAACCTGCCCGCTACCGCTCCGATAAGCACCCCGCCCCAGCGGCGGGGTGCTTTTTTGAGGACCGTCTTTATCGGCTTCGGCCGCGCCCGGTGCGCTCGCGGCTGCGCGCGACGCCAATGGCGTCGGCAATGCACCGGCTCATCTTTTGATAGTCGGCCATATGCGCGTCGCGCGATGCCGTCATCCACATGTCGCGGTCCAGCTTCGTCAAGTCGAGCGGATGGCCTGCCTGCCGCGCGAGCTGTTCGAGATAGAGAAGCTGGACTCGCCCGTTGCCCTCACGGAAGGGATGGGCGTAGTTCACGTCGCCCATGATCTGCCCGGCCTCGCGCGAGAAGGCGGTGGCGTCGAGCCCCCACAGGTAGTCGCGCGCGGCAAGGCGGCGCTGCACATCGGCCATGCCGGTCTCGATGTATCGCCGGAACTGGAACTGGCTATCGCCCTTCGATATCTCCACCGTGCGCATCTCACCGGCCCATTCATACACATCCTGAAACAGATGACGGTGGATGGCTTTCAGGTGGGCAAGGCCGAAGTTGCCGGATGGCACGCCCTCCGCCATGCGCTGCACGACGAAACGCCGCTCGACGCGCTCCAGCGCATCGGCATCGCGGATGTTCAGCTTGTTCTTGAGGGTCGTGTAGTCGGGCGGATAGCAGTAGACGAGATCGCTCATTCGCCAGCGCGGACCATCGCGTCCGCCTATGCGCGCTCGCGGATATAGGCAAGGCGGCGCTCATGCGGCCAGCGCTCACGCTCGAACATTTCGAACATGGCAATGTCCGCCGCGTCGAGCGGGTTGCCTTCGAGCGCTTGCAGATGCGCGGCCGCGTGGCGGCGCGCCGTGGCCTCGCCAAGCTCTTTTTTCGAGAAGATTTTATCGTCTTTCGCCATCTCTTCAGTATAGCGGATTCGACGCCGGATTGCCAGAAACTCGTTCGTTTCTGTCCGCAAATGGCCCGGCGCGTCCTTGGAAATATTGCGTTCGGAATAACATTGATCTCAGTTTAAATTTTGAAGTATATTTATCGATGCGAGGTAAATATGGCGACAGAAAAAAATGTGGCAATGTATGCGCGGACGGCGTGCGAATACAGAGGATCGCTGCATAACGTGCATGAACAAATTGAAGACTTGAGACGATACTGCGCTGAACAGGGCCGGGTTGTAGTGACCGCCTATTCCGATGCGGGCGTGGCAGGAGATGGAGAGCAGCCAGCACTCCGCCAGATGATTGAGGCGGCCAGCGCCGAGTCCAAACCCTTCGATGCGGTCGTTGTCCAAAACCTCGACCGTTTCTCACGCGACAAGCGCACGGCATTTCTTATCGACGCGAAGCTTTTCGATCTCGGCATCGACGTCGTACTCGTATCCGTTAACGACATGTTTCCTGCGGAACTCCAGCGCGATCCTCTGTGGCAGGAACTTCGGCGATTGCGGGCGCAACTGGTGCGAGACGCCTAGCACCTTGGCTAATTGGCAGCCTGCGCCGTCTCGCGCTTGAGCGCCCGCGAGAGCGTCCAGCGGCCGACCTCATATTCTCGCGCCATCGCCGAGATCGTGCTCTCCCGCGACTCAAATCGCAGCCGGGCGCTGTCGATCTGGCGGGTGTTCAGCTTGCGCGGCCGGCCCAGCCGCTTGCCGTTTGCTCGCGCCACCGCCAGCCCTTCCTTGGTGCGGCGCGAAATCTTGCGTCGCTCCAGCTCCGCGCGCGCGTTCTCCATCACGAACGAGTAGTAACCTTCGTCCGTGCTGAGATCGATGGGGAAATTGAGAACCCTCATCCTGACACCCCGGGCGGAAAGAACGTGGAACTCGTTCAATGCGTCACGGGTGTTCCGATAGGCCCGGTCGATGTCTAGAACGACCAGCTCGTCCCCGGAGTCGAGCATTTTTTTCACCTTGTCGTAGACGGGCCGGTCAAGGCTTTTGCCCGAGGCCGTTTCGGTGAAGAGCCGGTCGCAATAGCGTTTCAGGGCGTGCGCCTGGCGGTCGTGTTTCTGCTTTTTAGTTGAAACCCTTAAATATCCGATTTTTCTCATATTCCCTGCCAGTCCGGGTGGCGCGACCCCGGACGGTATGCCTCAAAAACGACCCCTTTTGCTCCAGTGCCCGCCGCGTAAGGCTGCTTCTAAATTCTTGAATGAAATCAATAAGCAGGCCTTAACGGTAACTATATAGTAGCACAGATTAAGGAGTTATGAAAATTGTAGCAAAATCGGTCGGTTTTGAGCGGGGTATTCGTGGCAAACTCTATCCGGAATACTGCCATTGCGGCATTATTTGCTGCGTCTTTCGTGCCGCCTATCGGCGCGCGCGCGGACACGCCGCTCAACGCCGCCACCGTGCTCAAGGAAATGCCGCCGAACGAATTCGCGGTCTATATCGCCGGTATCGTCGAGGGGTTGGCCTATGCGCGGTTCCGTCAGGATTCCGCCGCAGCCGGACAGAAGGTCGAGACCGGCATGACCTGCATCCGCAGGTGGTACTTTGACGACCCGCAGATCGTCGTGACGATCGAGAAGGCGTTTCGGAAGTACGCAGAACATTATCCCTGGGTCGTCATCGCCGCGCTGGTCAAGCAGGAGTGCGGCGAATGATGCATGTGAATCCCGCCGGACTGTTACGCAGAGAATTTGCCGATCGCAGCGAGGCCGCGATCTTCCGCCGCTTCCAGCAACAGCAGCGTGAAGAACTTAAGCGGCGCGAGCGAGACGCCGACCTGGACCAGGACACGACCGAGATTCTGCAATTCGCCGTTGCGATTGTCACAGTGTCGGAGACCAGCGCGTTCCGTCAGGAACTCGACCATTACGACGCCGCCACCATCATCGCCTTGAAGGAGAACGACCGTCTCCTGTCGCAGGCTGTGGACCGGCAGGAGGCTCTGCTTCTTACCGCCCATGTGCTTCCCGACGGGCGCCGCGTGTTCAAGACCGAAGATGGCAGGCAGGTGTTCGATGAGCATGGCGCCGCGCTCGATCTTGCTGTCATCGAACCCGACGCGATCGCCGACCATCATCCGACTTGGGAGACCTACAAGCCGGTGCTGAACGAAGTCGGTCGCCTGCGGGCTACGCGGCAGGAGTTGTTCGACTATCAGGCCCGACTGGATGACGCGCGCCAGCGCCTGGATTCCGGCAGCCTGACCCGCGACGAATTCGAGCAGCTACGCGACGAGCTGAAGGCGGACATGCCCGAGGCGGTGCGGGCGCAGATGCCTGAACTCGACGGCGTGCCAGAACCCGAGACCGGCGCACAGCCTGCCAACGCCGATATCGAACTCGCCATCACCGACGACATGGTGCCGACCGGCCCCGCCGCCAAACCATTCATCCCCGGCTAGGGCGCAACGCCCCACGGAACTGAACTTCACCTTGCTCGGCAGACGGAGCAAATCTCGGGAGACGACTATGCTGTATGAACATGACAGGCACGAAAGAGCATCGCGGGATCTTTGGTACCGCCTCACCTACGAAACCGAGAAAGAGAACCAGCGCCGCGATGCCGAACGTCGGAGTCGCGTAGCGGAATCTTCGAGGTCCGCAGCCAAAGCGGATAAGAGTGCAGCGCAAGGCGGGGGCGCCGCCGAGCTCGCCAAGATAGTCTTGATGCTCGCAGCAATGGGCTGCATCATAGGCGCGGTTGAAGACAAGGCTTTAGGTGTGATTCTGGGCTTCGGCGCGGCTGTCGTCATCTATCGCTTCTTGGAATTTATCCTGCTGCTGGGCATGATCGCGTTTTTCGCGGCTTTGATCTGGAACGGCATGACCTAGGCGCGGAGCCTGGCTTCGACGGCCCATAGGTCTACAACGGGTTCGCGCCATTGCATCCCGGCCGATGGCCGATATATGGCTCGGGTTACTTCAACAACCGAGGATGAACCCGATGACCGGCAACGCCGCCAGCGAAGGCCTTGTTTCGCTGACAGCCGATATTGTCTCGGCCTACGTCACCCGGAACAACGTTCCCGCCGGCGACCTGCCGTCGCTGATCGCGGGCGTCCATCAGTCGCTTGCGGCTCTCGGTAAGGAAGCGCAGCCTGAAACGCCGGCGCTCGAGCCCGCCGTGCCGGTCAGGAAATCGGTGACGCCGGACTACATCGTCTGCCTGGAGGACGGGAAGAAGTTCAAGTCGCTCAGGCGCCATCTCGGCGTGCACTACGGCCTCACGCCCGACGAATATCGCGCCAAGTGGGGCCTTCCCCGCGACTACCCGATGGTGGCCCCGAACTATGCCGCGGCGCGCTCCGCCCTCGCCAAGACCATGGGCCTCGGCCGCAAGCCCAAGGCGCCGAAGCCGGCGCCCGCACCGGCGAAGAAGAGCCGCAGCAGGGCCGCCAAGGCCGGATAGCCGATTGGACGGGCCTTGGCTTGCCATAAGCCGGTCCGGTTTTCCTTGGTCAAACCGGCCGTCTGTGGCACACTAGAGCCATGGACAGTAACGACACCCTTCCCGAAGATCTGGACCGCCGCATCGATGCGCTGACGGCACGATCGAACCTCACGCGCGGGCAAATCCTCGAAGATGCGCTGGCGCATGGGCGCTCGCTCGCATGGCACGAGAAATGGGTTGCCGGCGTTCAGGAAGGTCTCGAACAGGCAGATCGCGGCGAGTTCGCTTCCGACGAGGAGATTGCCGCCGTGCTCAACAAATACAGCCAGGCCTGATCGCAGGCTGCCGTGCGGATTGTCTGGACCCGTCGCTACCTCTCTGAACTCGAAGCGATCAGCGACTATATCGGCGAGCACAACCCGCGCGCCGCCGCCCGCGTCGTCAACACCATCCACAGCAAGACCGAGCGGCTGCTCTCATCGAACCCCTTCATCGGTCGCAAGGGCGAGATCAGGGGCACGCGCGAGCTCGTCATTCCCGGCACGCCCTACATCGTCGCCTACCGCGTGACCGATCAGACGGTCGAAATCCTCTTCGTGCAGCACGGCGCCCGCCAGTGGCCGGATGAGGTCTGACGCCCGGCGTCATTCTCCCGAGAACATTTTCTCTCCTTCGCTGACCTGACACCAGCCGCGCCGCTTGCGGCCTTCTTGCTGGCTGTCCTGGCAGGGGCGATTTCGCCCTTGCAACGGCATGCGCCGTCTTTCCGCTTCGCCCGCCCTTCGGGTGCAAGGGCGCTCTCTCCCTGCCTCTGCGGACGCCATCAGGCCGCGGCGGTCGCGGCTTCGACCAGCGAAAGGAGAGACGTCATGTCCCCCGGCAAACAGAAGTTTGACGTCCATCAGGAAATCACCAACCGCATCGTGGCGGCCATCGAAACCGCAGGCGAGTTCCGGCTGCCGTGGTTGAGGAACGCGGGAGGCTCGATGAGGCGACCCGTCAACATCGCCTCGGCCAAGCCCTACAACGGCGTCAACATCGTCTCGTTGTGGGTGGCCGCACAGGCTTGCGATTATCCCTCGCATCTGTGGGGCACCTACCGCCAGTGGCAGGAGCGCGGCTGCCAGGTCCGGCGCGGCGAGAAATCCTCGCTGATCGTCTTCTACAAGAAGCTCGAATACGTCGAGACCGATGAACAGACCGGCGACACGGAAACTGCCGAACGGCTGATGGCGCGCGCGAGCTTCGTGTTCAACGCGGCACAGGTCGAAGGCTTCAAACTGGAAGCCGATGAACCGCTCCCGGATGAACCCGTCTTCAATCCCATCGAACGGGCCGAAGCCTTCGCGAAGGCAACCGGCGCCAAGATCGAGGAGGGCGGCGACCGTGCTTGCTATATTCCCTCCGCCGACATCATCCGCATTCCCGAACGCCGCCGTTTCACCGGCACGCAAACCACCACGCCGGCCGAAGGCTTCTATTCGACGCTGTGCCACGAACTCGTCCACTGGTCCGGCGCGAAGCAGCGGCTCGACCGTGACATGACCGGCCGCTTTGGCACCGAGAGCTACGCCGTGGAAGAACTGGTCGCCGAACTCGGCGCAGCGTTCCTGTGCGGGGATCTCGGCATCACGCCGGAACCCCGCGCCGATCACGCGCAATACATCGCGAACTGGCTGAAAGTCCTCAAGGACGATAAGAAAGCGGTGTTCACCGCTGCCTCGAAAGCCTCCGAAGCTGCCAACTGGCTGGCACGCCATGACGCGGCCGGCGCGCCGTGATAGCGATCGTTCGGCAACCGAATGCTGATCGCATGGTCACGAAGACACTGCCACCACTGCCCGGCACTGCCGAAAATGATCTCTGGACCGGCACGAACGAGTTCGGACCGGTCAATCTTTCCGAGGCGGTCTTTCCGATATTCAGACGCATCGATTCAAGAAGCTGCGAAATCGTCGGCACCGCCTTCTATGTTCTTCGCAACGGGGCCTTCATGACAGCGCGTCATGTGCTGGACGAGAGAACCGGCACGCTCTTTGGCATTCACTTCGGTCCCGGCACGCACTTCTACCTGCGGCCCGTAATCGCCGCCTATCATCATCCTATCAGCGACCTGAGTATCGGCGTGCTGGAGGGTATGCGTCACAGGCAGACAGGGAAGTTGCTGGAGAACAAGACTTTGGTCATTCGCCCCGATACGCCTCCCCAGGGAGCGCCAATCTCGACCTACTCGTATCCGCTGCACGATGTTGTCCTGACGGATGCGGGTACGCAGATCGATGTCAGGCCGACTTTCTACGACGGACCGCTTCTCGACTATTATGGAGAACGGGGTCCATCCGCCAAGCTGCAATGCCCCTATTTTCTATCGGGTCTTCATCTCTACGGAGCGTCCAGCGGCGGTCCGGTCTTTTCGACGAAAGGAAATGCGTTCGCCGTTGCCAACTCCAGCTACGATGGCGCGAATGATATCGCCTTCGTCACGCCGATCGAACTCGCCGGCGATATCATCATAAAGGGTGTCGATCTTAAGGACGGCAACGGTTCGCAGGACTTGCCGTTTCGCGAAATCCTCAACGCGCACATGAGGAGCGTGCCGGAGAAGCGCCGCTCCGCGTTGTAGCTTCCCGTCAGCCTCAGCGTTCCAGACGATGACGGCGGCCATGCCTTCGAGTTGTCCTCGGGTCGTCCCGCGCTGCTTCGTCGACCGATTGGGACTTTGAACGGAAAAGCCGTGTCATCTCGCGTACATGCAACTGCCGTTCCGCTTGGATTTCCAGTTGGAGGCGCTGCCGCTCTTCCAACTGGCGCGCTATGAGCGCTTGCTTCTCGTCGGCAGCACGTGTCGCGCAGCCGGCTGCTTCCTCCTCATTCTGCCGAAGCAGTTTGCCGTGCTGGCCGGTGATGCGGTCCCACAGGCCGAGGATGCCTCGGCGGAACCGGTCGGCGCGTTGCCTCGCTTCCGCAATGGCGCGCGTTTCCTGGCTGGCGTGAAGATCGCGGCGGGCGGTGCGATGGCGCTCGGTCATTGCAAGCCGCCTGCCTTCGAGCGTTTTTGCCGCCCGTGCGAACTCCTCCGTGGCGCTCTCGATGAAGCCGATCAGCTTCTCGCGGACGAGGCTAGCAATGCGTTGTTTCACGGCATCGACCGAGGGCAGCGTTTCAGGGTCGCCGACGCGGGCGATCACATCTTTCGACTTCCGGTCGACCCACCGGGCGACGGAATAGACCTCGCCGTTGGTATCTATGGCGACGACGGCACGTCGATCGCCTTTCGCCAGATAATAGCCGCGCGCCTCCAGCGCATGCCCGAATGCCTTGCCCGAGTCCGATGCCGCCCAGCACTGCTGCAGGGCGGCCTTGATGTCGCGCGGGTCCTTCCCGGCGCGTCTTGCCTGAAACCACTCCTTGCGGTCGAAGCTCAGCGGGCTGCGCAGGGCGGGGTCGATCAGCCCTTCCGGCATCTTCCAGCCGTGCTCCATAAAGAGTTCGCGGGAGATGTCGCCGAGCTTGCGCCAATCATGAGACATCCGCACCGCCTTCATGCTCTGCGCGTCGATGCGCGACCACACGCAATGCGCGTGGCGGCGGCCGTGCTTTTCATGGAAGACGACGACGCGCGGATGGCCGGCGAGGCCGAGCTTTGCTTCGATGCGCTCGACCGCGCTGTGGAACACGCTGTCGGCCACGTTTTCCCGCGCGGGCGGGTTCAGGGAAAGCGAATAAAGGAACCGGCGGCATTTCGTTCCCCGGCTCACCGCCTCCGCCTCGCGCAGGGCGCCTATGATCGTGTCGGCGACGAAGCCGCGTATCTCGCGCACTTCGATATGCTCGTTCTCGGCCTTCATCAGATGCAGGGCGAGATCGCGGGCGCCGCCCCGCTGGTTGCCTTTGAAGATCATGGCCTGCTGCCTTCGGCCATGCCGAGCGCGCGCATGAGGTCGCGGCGCATTGCGATAATGGCAGAACAGGCTTCGCTGATTTCACGGTCAGTTACCGGTGTGACCGGCAGCACGCCGATATTCACCGCCTTGGCAAGCTGATTGAGGTTGCTGGCGATGCGGGACTGGCCGAGGGCCGCGAGCACCCGCGCCAGCGCTTCGCCATCTTGGACCTTGCTTGCTGCACGCTGGCGCGGCGCCTGTGACGCCGCGCCGAGTATCAGGTCGCGCAGATACGTCGCGAGGGGCTGTTTGCCGCTTCGTTCCAGCAACAGCCGACGTTCATCGTCGGTAAGCCTTATAGAAAATGGTCTGGCCGTCGTCCCTGGCCGTTTGTTCCGGCGGGGCGGCATCTGGGGGGCCGGCATGACGGCACCCTCAAGGCGTGGGCGGCCTGGGCTTCGCCAGCGACGTGTCTTTTAGGATTTGCTCCCACTCGGCCAATTCGGTGAAAATCTGGTTCGACGTTTCTCCCGAGAGGCGCGCCATTCTGTTTTCAAATATTCAAGCAAGTTTTTGTGCCGCTAAAAAGCCGCGGCGCGGTTACGAATGGGTCCCAAGCATCTGGGACTGCATCCGGCAGGTACCTCCCCTTTTTCATTAAACCGACCCAGGTGGTGGATGATGGAGGGCCACTGCCACGAAGCCAATCGGCCTTATCGAGGCTAGGCGTATTAGTCGATACATCGGCTCGATCCCGACGCCCGGCTTGGGCAAATGACATTGAATGACACGCCAACCACCAAACAAGGCATCGTGTACGTTTATTTATGTATAAATACTTCTAAATTCCAATACATTTCAGAATTATCCAAGATATACATCCATCTAAGGCTGCAGCATAATAGCATGACACCCTGAACAACGCATCTGTAGCTACGCAGCTCAACTCCAAATCAGCTTCCGCAGCGGAGGACAGCTCTATCCACATTAATAAAATCGACTGACGATCAGAGGAGAAAGTCCGGCGATCCGATGCCAGAAGCGACTACCTAATGTTGTCACCGGGGAGCAGAAGGCGACTCCCAAATCGGTTCCCTCTGGGCCAGTTTCCGCTCCCGGCAACAGACGGAGTGGAGCAAATGTACCGACTTGCATGGTTTCTGGGCGAGGGATTTGGCATACAGGCTTGGAATCCGGCATCGGCAGGCGCCTTCACCGGCACCAATGCGCGGGACTGGCCGAAGGCGGATCTCTACGTCGACCTGACGAGTTCGCTCGAGCGCGCGGGTTTCGATTTCCTGCTCATCGAGGACACCTCGCAGGTGGACGACACCTTCAGGGGCTCGGCCGAGGTGACGCTGCGGGTCGGCCTGTGGGCGCCCAAGAGCGATCCCCTGCCGCTGGTGCCCCTGCTCGCCCAGCGCACCCGCCACATCGGCATCGTGCCGACGCTGACCACGACCTTCTATCCGCCTTATCTGGCCGCACGGCTGCTGGCGACGCTCGACCATCTGACGGACGGCCGCATCGGCGCCAACATCGTCACTTCGGGCTCCGAGCTGGCCGCCCAGAACTACGGATACGAGAAGCTGCCTCCGAAGGACGTCCGCTACCGCATGGCCAACGAGTGGGTGGAGGTGATGAAGCAGCTCCACCAGTCATGGGAGCCCGGCGCCGTGATCGCGGATGTCGAGCGCGGGGTCTATGCCGACCATGCCAAGGTGCATCCGATCCACTTCAAGGGCGAGTATTTCGCCTGCCGCGGGCCGCTCAACACCATTCCCGGGCCGCAGCGCACCATACCGCTTGTCGAGGCCGGCAATTCTCCGGCCGGACGCGATCTGGCGGCGCGCTACGCCGACGCCATGATCGCCCAGTGCCACACGATCGAGGACATGAAGGCGTTCCGCGAGGACATGCACGCGCGCCTCGAGGGCTATGGCCGCGACCCGGCGGAATTCAGGGTGATGTTCCTGTGCAGCCCCGTCATCGCAGCAACGGACGACGAAGCCCGGCGTCGGCGCGACGCCTACAAGGCGTGGCGCCGGACCGATGCCGGCGTCGAATACATGCTCTGGTACATGGAGCACGTGAGCGGCATCGATTTCGGCCGGTACGATCTCGATACCGAGGTCAGCGCGCTAATCGCCCAGATCAATGCCGACAAGGAGGTCGTCAGCTCGCTCGCCAAGATGTTCGTCGGCGAGGAGGGCAAGACGTTGCGCGAGGTGGCGCAGACGCGCGAGCACGTCGAGGACCTCGGCCTGATCGGCTCGACCAAGACCGTGGCCGACAAGATGGACGCGCTGATGGAGGAGGTCGGCGGCGACGGGTTCCTGCTCTACATGCCGACCACGCGCCACCAGATCGCGGAAGTGTGCGACGGCCTCGCCCCGATCCTGCAACGACGCGGGTCGATCCGCAGCAGCTATCCCCATGCCACGTTCCGCGACAACCTGAGAAGCTTCTAGCTCCGCGCAGGCGGCCCGGCAGGGCCGCCTTTCCCGGCGGCTCAGGCGACCTTCGACCAGCCCCACTCCGGAAAGCCCCGGTGAAAAAGCCGTTCCAGAGACTGGACGGCCGGCGGAACCGGGATGTCGCCCCGGTAGATGATGGAATAGGTGACCGGGGCCAGCTTCTCGTCGAGCTCGATCTCCGACACGGCGTCGCGGATGTGCGGCAGCCGCAGGAACGGCTCCGCCATGGCGGCAATGCGTTCCCCCTGACAGACGACCGAAACGCCGATCGACGAACTCAGGCAGAGCGCCGTATCCTGCGGCATCGGCAGGCCATGCTCGGCGAAAATATGGTGCGTGCCGCCGGCCTCCATCTCGTCGTCGGGCGTGATGATCCACTTCGCCGACAGCAATTCGCGCAGGCTCGCGGCGTTTCCGTAGGGGTGGTTCCTGCCGGCGACGACACGCATCCCGGTCCGCAGGATGGGCTTCACCACCATTTCCTTGCCCAGCGCGACGCCTGTCGTCAGCGCGATCATGAAGTCCATCGAGCCGTTGCGCATCTTCGACAATGCGCTGTCGATCGTGCCCTCCCCGATGGCCACGCGGATGTCCGGCCACTGTCTGTTGAACTTCTTCAATATGTCCGGCAGGATCGTGGCCGCGATGACGGCACCGACATTGAACGTCAGGGCATGGGTCCCCCGCGTGCGCATGGATGCGACTTCATCGTCCAGGCGCTTCATCTGCTCGGCGACGATGCTGGCGCGCTCGTAGATGCGCTGGCCGTGCTGCGTCAGCGTCACGCCCCTGGCGCCACGCGTGACCAGCGCGAGCCCGACTTCGCTCTCGAGCTGCTTCAGGGCGCGCGTGACCGCTGCCTGGCTGATCATGAGCTTGCGAGCGCCCGCACGGATGCCGCCGGCATCCACGACAGCCACTAAGGTCGACAACTGCGTGTAGCGCATATGCGGTCCCGAGATGACAACTGTTGGCTATCATATTTGGCAACCAAACCGGCGCCGGACGCAAGGGGTATCCGGCCCGCGATCGGGAAGTCCGGGCCCTTCGCGCCGCCGGAAATCGGGGAATGCGTGGGAATCCCGCACACAGCCGGAGCGCGCAGCCTTGTCCTGCCGGCCCGACGGGATCGATCGAGGTGACAACCTGGGGCTGTCGTGTTGACTGTATTCACATCTCCCCGGGGCCGAGAGCCTTGTGTTACGCAATTGGCCAACAACAAAAACAGCTTGCCTGCCATTTCGTGCGCAACGGCGAATGTCCTCGCCACTTTGCGTCTAAGCCAGCCGCAGTCTAAAAAAATGGGTGGAATATGAGGAACGGTATCTCGCATCCCGCGGGGGTTACCCGTCGGACAGTGCTTGCCGGCGCCACTGCCGTCTTGGCGTCGCCATTCGTGATAAGAAGCCGCGATGCCTGGGCGCAGCAGTTCGCCGGCAAGAAGATCAAGCTGCTGACATTCTCGAACCTCTCCGGCCAGTTGGTCGTCGAGCACATCGCCAAGCCGTTCGAGAAGATGACGGGGGCAGAGGTGGTGGCCGATCTCAGCCCCTCGGCCGCCGACATGGTGTCCAAGGTGAAGGCGTCCGCGTCGAACCAGCAATATGACGTCGTCATCCTGCCCGGCGTCGGCGGGCGCGACCTCATCGACAACGGGCTCGCCGAGGCTCTCGACCCCGGCAAGGTCCCGAACCTGAGCAAGGTCCTCCCCGACCTGAGCGCGCCGGTGGACGGGAAGGCGCTCACCTTCATGCTCAACCCGGACGGATTGATCTACAACTCGCAGACCTTCAAGACGGCGCCCGACAGCTACGAGATGCTGTGGGATCCCAAATATTCCGGCCGCATCGTCCTTCCCCCTCCCGCCTGGATCCAGGCCATGTTCGTCACCATCCTGGCGACGCGCTTCGCCGGAACGGACGTTCAGCATCCGGAGCCCGGCTTCGAAAAGCTGGCCGAACTGAAGGACGACATCCTGATGCTGGGCGAGAGCCCGCCCCAGGTCGCCGAGGCGATACGGGCAAACACCGCAGATATGGCGGGGTCGTTCCCTGCGCTGTTCTTCGCGGGCTTCCTGTTCAATCCGTCCTACAACCTCAAGGCGACGGTCCGCCTGAAGGAAGGCTATTTCTGCCAGCCGCAATATCTGGTGATGCCGGTCGGGCATCCCGGCGACGCGGACGTGATCCATGCCTTCATGAACTTCGCCCTGGAGAAGGAGCCGCAGGCAGCCGTCTCGGCTGGCCAGTTCGCGGCTTCCGTGAACGTGGACGTGGAGGTTCCCGAGGACAAGCTGGCGCTGGACTTCGTATTGCCGCCCAAGAACATCCGGGAAAACGCCATCACGATCGACGAGAAGTATCTGTCGAGCGTCCGCGCCGACTGGATCAAGCGCTACTCGGAAATCTTCGCCTGATGTTGCAGGCGAAGGTTACCGGCGTCGATCCGGAGCCGGGACGGGGTCCTCGACCGGATGTCGTCCTGGCAGTCGAAAACCTGACCAAGACCTACGCCGGCGCATCAGCGCCGGCGGTGCAGGACGTGTCTTTCGAGGTGCGCACCGGCGAGATCGTGGCGCTGCTGGGGCCTTCTGGCTGCGGCAAGTCGACGACGATGCGCATCATCGCCGGCCTCGAGGATCCCGATTCCGGCACCGTCGGGCTCAAGGGCCGCGAGATCACCGACCTGCCGGCGCATCGCCGCAATGTCGGCCTGGTCTTTCAGGACCTGGCGATCTTTCCGCATCTGACGGTTGCCCAGAACGTCGCCTTCGGCCTGCGGATGAAGCGGCTCGGCGGGGCCGAGATCTCGCGTCGCGTCGACGACATGCTCAGGATCGTGGAACTGCCTCCGGAGACATTTCGCGAGCGCATGCCCGGCACCATGAGCGGCGGCCAGCGGCAGCGGGTCGCGCTGGCGCGGACGCTGGTGGTCGAGCCGGATGTCGTGCTGTTCGACGAACCGATGACGGCGCTGGACCGGCGGCTGCGCGACAGGCTGGTCATCGAGCTGCGCAACATCCACAAGAGACTGGGCATTCCCGCGGTCTACGTGACGCATGACCAGGAATCGGCCGCCGCGCTCGCCGACCGCATCGCGGTCATGCGCGCCGGCGAAATCATCCAGACCGGAACGTCGCTCGAAATCTATTCGGCGCCGCGCGACCTGTTCGTGGCGGACTTCTTCGGCGACATCAACTGCCTGCCCGCCCGCGTCGTGCGGGACGCGGGCGGAGCGATGTCGGCGGTCATCGGGGATCGCACCATTCCGGGCATAGTGACCGGAATCAGCGAGGGCGACGCGCTCCTGTGCATCCGGCCGGGCCAGCTTTCCCTATCGTCCCGGCCTTCGGAGCGGGCATTGTTCCCGGTCGAGCTGAGGTCGTGGCACTTCGATGCCGGCGTCTTCACCTACTATGTCTCCGGCCAGGGAGGCCTGACCGGCATGACCAAGGACATCGTCGTCACGTCGACCAAACCCGCGCCAGATGTCGGCTCGGGTGAGCTCTGGCTGGAGGCGGACGTGCGCGACCTCCAGATCTTCCCGTCCTGAAGCCCGATCACGCGGCGGTTCCGTACCTGTCATGACGCCCCAAGCACGAAAGAGAAACGCCCCCTATCTGCTGCTGGCTCCCGCGGGCGTGCTGTTCCTGGCCATCGCCGTTTCGGCCCTGATGATGGTCAGGCTGAGCTTCGGCGAGAAGACCCTCGAATGGGAGAGCTGGACGCTCGCCAACTACAGGGCGCTAAGCGAGGGAGTCTTCGTCACCGGCTTCATCCGCACGCTGCGGCTCGCGGTGATCGCGACGGCGCTGGTGCTGCTGCTCAGCCTGCCGGTGTCCCTGCTCTATGCGCGCGTGACGTCGCGGATGGTGAAGCGCCTCATCCTGTTCATCATCCTGCTGCCGCTGTTCATCAACCAGCTCCTGCAATCCTACGGCTGGATCAGCCTGCTGGGGCCGACCGGCATCGTCAACAACCTGCTGGTCGGATCGGGCATCGTCGCCAGGCCGCTGCGCCTGCTCTATACGGAAACCGGCGTCATCATCGCCATGGTGCAGCTCGCCCTGCCGCTGGCGGTGCTCCCCATCTCGTCGGCCCTGCGCAACATTCCCGCCTCCTACGAGGAGGCGGCGGCGATCCTGGGCGCGCCGCGCCTGCGCGTGCTCTGGGAGATCGTGGTCCCGCTCGCCAGACCGGGTCTCTGGGCCGCCTTCCTGCTGGTCTCCTCGTTCAACATCAGCGCGTTCGTGCTGCCGCTGCTGCTCGGCGGCGGCCGCGTGACGACGGTGCCGATGCTGATCCGCGAGCAGATGGGACCGCTGCTCAACTGGCCGCAAGGCGCTGCGCTGGCCGTGGTGCTGGTGCTCCTGACGCTGCTGGTCCAGCGGATTGCCGGCCTCCAGCGGCGCGGAGGGACCCGCACATGACGGTCAGGGCGAGAAAGCGACGGGAGATCGCCATACTGGCCACGCTCTCCAGTCTGATCTTCATTTTCATCCTGATGCCGATCGCCATCCTGTTCGTGATCTCGTTCACGTCGGGAGACACGATGGCCTTTCCGCCGCCGGGATGGAGCCTGCGCTGGTATCACATGACCTTCGACATGTTCATGGGCCGGCAGCAGACAGGAATGGTCGGCAATTTCTCCGGCTCGGACAGGTTCCTGGAGTCGCTCACCACGAGCATCAGGATCGCGTTCACCACGATGGTGCTGACGATCCTGATCGCAATTCCCGCGGCCTACGCACTGGTGCGCTACGAGTTCCGGGGCAAGGGCGTGGTCGAGCAGGTGATCTCGTTCCCAACCGTCTACCCCCTCGTCGTCCTGGGCATCTCCTTCCTGATCCTGTCCAGCCTGGCGGGCTTCACCGGCGGTTTCTGGCGCATCGTCTTCGCCCACATCGTCATCACGTTTCCCTTCGTCGTCAGGAACTGCGTCGCCTCCCTCAGAGGCGTCAGCCGCAGCTTCGAGGAGGTGGCGGCGACGCTGGGGGCCGGACCCGTACGCGCTTTCGTGGAGATCGTCCTGCCGCCGATCAGGTCCGGGCTGGCGGCGGGAATGCTGCTCGCCTTCATCCTGTCCTTCAACGAGTTCACCGCCAGCTTCTTCCTCTATTCGAGCTCGACCCTGCCGTTCTCGATGTGGATGTACACACAGGCGAGCAACGACCTGAATCCCGTGATCTTCGCGCTTTCGACGGTCTTCATCGTGCTCAACATCCTGCTCATCCTGTTGGTCGAGCGGATTTCGGGACGGGACGGGCCTTCGGTATGACGCCCCCGACCACAATACACCCGGGCGCAGGCCGGCCCCTGGCGAAGACGACACCGGCGCACGGCATCGTCATCGCCAACGGAACGGTGGTGACCATGAACCGGGAGCGGCAGCTCGTCGCCGATGGCGCCGTGCTGATCAAGGGTGACCGCATAGCGGCGATCGGCAAGGCGGCGGACCTGCTGGCGGCCAACCCCGGCGCCGAGTTCGTCGACGCCACCGGCTGCCTCGTCACGCCGGGGTTCGTGGACGCCCACAACCATCCGGCGCACTTCCTGAGCAAGGGCCTGCTGGACGATGTCGAGACCGGCCGGCGCTGGGCGACGCGCCTGTATCCCTTCGACACGAAGATCGGCCCGGACGAGTGCTACTGGGGCTCGATGGGCACGTTCGCGGAGATGATCCGCAACGGTACGACCTGCTTCGCCGACCCCGGCGGCTTCTATCCCGAGGAGACGATCAGGGCCGCGGAACGGATCGGCATCCGAGGCGTGGTGACGCGCTCGATCACGGACATCCACGACGCGGGACGGCCGACGCCGGACGCGCTGATGGGAAGCCCCGCCGAGATCGTGGACGGGATGAAGCGCCTGTATGGCGAGCACCACGGCGGCGCGGAAGGCCGCATCAGGGTGTGGATGGGCCTGCGCACCGTCATGGCGACCAGCGACGAGCTATGCCGTGCGGTGCGCGACGCCGCCGAGCTGCTGGGCGTCGGCATCCACGCCCATCTCGCGATCAATCCGCTGGAGACGCAGCAATGTCTCCGCAAATGGGGCGCGCGGCCGGTCGAGCGCTATCGCAGGCTCGGCCTGCTCGGGCCGAATTTCCTGGCGGTCCACATGGGAGCGGCCGACCTTTCCGAGGTCGAGCTGCTGGCGGGACTCGACGTGAAGATCGGGCATTGCCCGTCGGCCAGCATGCTCGGCGCATTCGGCTGCATATCCCACGGCCATTTCCCGGAAATGATCGCCGCCGGCATGACGGTCGGCCTGGGAAGCGACGCCGCCGCCATCAGCCGCTTCCTCGATCTCGTCCGCGTCATGTATCTGGCGGCGTGCGCGCACAAGGACGTGCACTACGACGCCGAGATCATGGGCGCCCACAAGGCGTTCGAGATGGCGACCATCGACGGGGCGCGAGCGCTGCTGTGGGACGACGCCATCGGCTCGCTGGAGACCGGCAAGCTGGCCGACATCACCATCGTCGAGTGCTCGGGGCTCGAATGGCATCCGCGCCCGGCCTTCAACCCGGTCGCCAACCTCGTCTATTCGTCGAGCGGAGCGGCTGTCCGCAGCGTGATGATCAACGGCCGCTTCGTGATGCGCGACCGCAGGCTTCTCACCCTCGAAGAGGATGAGCTGCGCGCCGCCACCAGCCGCGCCGCCGCGGATGCCGTCAGGCTGGCGGGCCTTCCGGAAGAACAGCGCTGGCCGGTGATCTGAGCGAGCCGCAGATGAGGAGAAAAGACATGCCCGGCAAGTCCGAACCGACCTTCCATGTGGCGACGCCCGCGGAGTTGCGGGTCCAGAAGGCGCCGGTGGAGCGGCGGGAGCTCGACGCGCGCCTGGCGCTGGTGCGCGAGGAGATGCGCGCCCGCGGCGTAAGCGTCTCGCTCTTCACCACGCCGGAGAGCATCTGCTACCTGAGCGGCTACAGCACGCGCGCGATCACCGCCATGCAGGTGCTGCTCGTCGACGCGCGATCCGAGGCCGTCCTCGTCATCCGACGGATGGACGAGGGCAACTACCTGCGCATGCGCGACAGGTCCCCCATCACCCGGCTCGTGATCTTCACCGACGACCGGCTGCAGGACACGATGGAGATCATCGCCGGCCTCGCGCGCGAGATCGGCGGCAGCAGCGGCGCGGTCGGCCTCGAACTCGACGGCATGTTCCTGCCGCCGAAGCAGTACGACGTCCTGAAGGCGGCGCTACCTCATGCCGAGGTGATCAACATCGGCGCGATGGCAGACCGTCTGCGGCTGGTGAAATCCTCCTTCGAGGTGGCGTGTCACCGATATGCGGGCGCAATGACGGCGGCCGCGATGAAGCGGGCCGTCGCCAACATGCGGCCGGGCATGACGGACAGCGCGGTGGCGGCCGACGTCGCGGCCGGGCTGATCGAGGCGGGCTCGGAATGGGTGGCCACCTGGCCGATCATCCTGACGGGGCAGGAGACGGGCCGGGTCCACTCCTCCTGGCAGAACGAGGAGATCCGCCCGGGCCAGCCGACGCTGCTGGAGTTTTCCGCCGCGCGCCAACGCTATCATTCGCCCTTGCTGCGCACGGTGATCTTCTCGCCGGACGAGGAGCAGCGCCGCCTTTCCGAGGCCGTCAGGAAAGCCTGCAAGGCCGGCATAGAAGCCATCAAGCCGGGCGCGACCGCCGAGCAGGTCTATTTCGCCGAGCGGAGCGTGATGGAGGAATACGGCGTGGCCGACCTGATGTCGGGCCGGGTGGGATATACGGTCGGCATAGGCTTCGCGCCGAACTGGGTACAACGCGCCGGGGTGGACTTCATGCGCGGAAACGGGACAGTGCTGCAACCGGGCATGGTCTTCCACATGCCGATCCTGCTGATGCAGGCGGACGTGTTCGGAATCGGCCACAGCAACACCATCGTGGTGACGGAGGACGGCAACGAGATCCTGGCCGACGACGGGTTCGACGGGCCGATTCTGATATAACGCCTTCGGAGCCTTTGCGATTTGATCCGGGCGATGCTTCAATCGAAAGAGCTGCGCATGGACGGCAGGTGGGATTTCTGGATCGACCGCGGCGGCACCTTCACCGACGTGATCGGGCGCGCGCCGGACGGCAGCCTGCACCCGCGCAAGCTTCTGTCGGAGAACCCCGAGGCCTATCGCGACGCCGCCATCCAGGGCATCCGCGACCTTCTCGGCCTGAAACCCGGCGAGCCGGTGCCGGCCGGCCGCGTCGGCGAGGTCAAGATGGGCACCACCGTCGCCACCAACGCGCTGCTGGAGCGCAAGGGCGACCGCACGCTGCTTCTGACCACCCGCGGTTTTCGCGACGCGCTGCGCATCGCCTACCAGGCGCGGCCCGACATCTTCGCCAAGGAGATCGTGCTGCCCGAGCAGCTCTACGAGCGCGTCGTCGAGGTCGACGAGCGCGTGCTGGTCGACGGCACGGTGGAGGCCGCGCCCGACATCGCCGCGCTCGCTCCGCAGCTCCGGCGGGCGAAGGCGGACGGCATAGATTCCGTCGCGGTCCTGCTGATGCATGCTTGGCGGCATCCCGCCCACGAGCTGCTGGTCGAGAAGGCCTGCCGCGACGCCGGCTTCGGCCAGATCTCGGTGAGCCACAAGGTCTCGCCGCTGATCAAGCTCGTCGGCCGCGGCGACACCACCGTGGTCGACGCCTACCTCTCGCCGATCCTGGCGCGCTACGTGCAGCGGGTGGCGGGGGAGCTGGGGGCAGCGCCGATCTCCCCCCTTGTGGGGGAGATGTCGCCGCAGGCGACAGAGGGGCGCGCTGTCCCGCCAACGTCTCATTCTACGTTGCCCCCCTCTGCCCTGCCGGGCATCTCCCCCACAAGGGGGGAGATCGGCCCGCCGCAAGGTCCCCGCCTGATGTTCATGATGTCCTCAGGCGGGCTGACCGCCGCCGACCTGTTCCAGGGCAAGGACGCGATCCTGTCGGGGCCGGCGGGCGGCGTGGTCGGCATGGTGGAGACGGCGCGGCTGGCCGGCTTCGACCACGTGATCGGCTTCGACATGGGCGGCACCTCGACCGACGTCGCCCATTATGACGGGCAATACGAGCGCGCCTTCGACACCGAGGTCGCCGGCGTGCGCATCCGCGCGCCGATGATGCGCATCCACACGGTGGCGGCCGGCGGCGGCTCGGTGCTGCACTACGAGGCCGGCCGCTTCCAGGTCGGGCCGGATTCGGCGGGTGCGGCCCCCGGCCCCGCCTGCTACCGGCGCGGCGGGCCGCTCGCCGTCACCGACGCCAACGTCATGCTGGGCAAGCTGCAGCCGGATTTCTTCCCGGCGATCTTCGGGCCGGGGCAGGACCAGCCGCTCGACGCCGACGGCGTGCGCGCCCGCTTCGGCGAGATGGCGGCGCAGATCGGCGACGGCCGCGGCCCGGAGGCGGTCGCCGAGGGCTTCGTCACCATCGCCGTCGAGAACATGGCCAACGCCATCAAGAAGATCTCGGTGCAGCGCGGCTACGACGTCACCCGCTATCTGCTCAACTGCTTCGGCGGCGCCGGCGGCCAGCACGCCTGCCTGGTGGCCGACGCGCTCGGCATGGAGACGGTGCTGATCCACCCCTTCTCCGGCCTGCTGTCGGCCTACGGCATCGGGCTCGCCGCGATCTCGGCCTCGCGCCAGCAGGGGTTCGTGCGGCCGCTGGCCGAAGGGAGCCTCGGCGACCTCGCCGCGACGATCGAGACGCTGCGCGATGCGGTCTGCGCCGAGATCGCCGGCCAGGGCGCGCCGGAGGAGCTGATCGCCTGGGCGCCGGTCCTGCACATCCGCTACGACGGCACGGACACGGCTCTGCCGGTGAACTTCGCCACCCACCCGACGGTGGCGAAGGTCCGCGCGGCGTTCGAGGCCGCCCACAAGGCGCAGTTCGGCTTCGTCTACGACGACAAGCCGATGGTGATCGAGACGGTCGAGGTGCAGGGCCAGGACGGCCGCGTCGCCGGCCGCGACGAGACCGACGGGCCCGTGGCGGAAGTGGACGTCGCGCCGCGCGAGACCCGCCGCGCCTTCTTCGAGGGCGCATGGCACGACACGGCGGTGCATCGCCGCGAGGCGCTGTCGCCCGGCAGCCGCATCGCCGGGCCGGCGCTCGTCATCGAGCCGAACCAGACCATTGTCGTCGAGCCCGGCTGGCAGGCCGAGATCACGGCGAAGAACCACGTGCTGCTGCGCCGGACCGAGAAGAAGCGCCGGCAGGCCGCGCTGGGGACGGCCGCGGACCCGGTCCTGCTCGAAGTGTTCAACAATCTGTTCATGTCGATCGCCGAGCAGATGGGCGTGACGCTGCAGAACACCGCCTATTCGGTCAACATCAAGGAGCGGCTCGACTTCTCCTGCGCCGTGTTCGACCGCACCGGCGCGCTGGTGGCGAACGCGCCGCACATGCCGGTCCATCTCGGCTCGATGGACCGCTCGGTCGAGACGATCATCCGGCTGAACGCAGGCGACATCCACCCCGGCGACGTCTTCGCCCTCAACGCCCCCTACAATGGCGGCACGCACCTGCCCGACATCACGGTGGTCACGCCGGTGTTCGGGGACGCGGGCAAGGAAATCCTCTTCTGGGTCGCCGCGCGGGGTCACCACGCCGACGTTGGCGGCACGGCGCCAGGCTCCATGACCCCGCTCGCCACCACGGTCGACGAGGAGGGCGTGCTGTTCGACAATTTCCGGCTCGTCGAGCGCGGCCGTTTTCGCGAGAAGGACCTGCTGGAGCTCCTGACCGACCATCCCTGGCCGGCCCGCAACCCGCAGCAGAACATCGCCGACCTGAAGGCGCAGATCGCCGCCAACGAAAAGGGCGTGGCCGAGCTCAGGCGCATGGTCGCCCAGTTCGGGCTGGATGTGGTCGAGGCCTATATGGGCCATGTGCAGGACAACGCAGCCGAGAGCGTGCGCCGCATCCTCGACCGCCTGCCGGAAGCCTCCGACTACGAATATCCGACCGACACGGGACAGGTGATCCGCGTCAGGATCACGGTGGACCGGGAGACGCGCGAGGCGACGGTCGACTTCACCGGCACGTCCAAGGTGGAGAAGAACAACTTCAACGCGCCGGAGCCGGTGACGCGGGCGGCCGTGCTCTACTGCTTCCGCGTCATGGTCGAGGGATCGATCCCCATGAACGCCGGCTGCCTGCGGCCGGTTCATATCGTCGTGCCCGAGGGCTCGATGCTGAAGCCCGCCTACCCGGCCGCCGTGGTGGCCGGCAACGTCGAGACCTCGCAGCACGTCACCAACGCGATCTTCGGCGCGATGGGCGCGCTGGCGAACGCGCAGGGCACGATGAACAACCTCACCTTCGGCAACCAGCGCTACCAGTACTACGAGACGATCTGCTCCGGCTCGCCGGCCGGGCGCATGAACGACGGACGCGGCTTCGCCGGCACGTCGGGCGTCCACACCCACATGACCAATTCGCGGCTGACCGACCCGGAGATCCTGGAGCTTCGCTTCCCGGTCGTGCTGGAGGACTTCCACATCCGCGAGGGCTCCGGCGGCAAGGGCCGCTGGAAGGCCGGCGACGGCACGCAGCGGACGATCCGCTTCCGCGAGAAGATGGAATGCGCGATCCTATCGTCCCACCGCAGCCGCCCCCCGCGCGGCCTCGACGGCGGCGGCGACGGCGAGGTCGGCCGCACCCAGGTGCGGCGCAGCGACGGCCGCGTCGAGACGCTGAAAGCCTGCGACCAGACGGTGATCGAGGCCGGCGAGGCGGTGATCCTGACGACACCCACGCCGGGCGGCTTCGGCGGGGCGTAGACCTCGATTCAAGCGTCCCGAGAGAGGGTGGCGGAAGACAAAATGCACCTTGACGACACTGAAAAGTATGGAAAAATGACGATCGCAATGTGAGCCGTTGCGCGCCTGTCGAGCCACCAGATCTTGGCGGGCAGAACAATCAAGATCAATCTTCCGCACGGCTCGCAGGGCGTTTCATGCATGTCGACCGTGTCGGGATTCCGATTTGTGCATGAGGCGCGCAATGCTTGACGTTTCGATAGTGATTGGCAATCCGAAGCCGAATTCGAGAACCGGCAGGATCGCCGAGATGGTGGCCGACGAGGTCCTGGCCGGCGTCGAGGCCCGCAAGCGGGTCATCGACCTGGCGCAGCACGCGGACGAGCTGTTCAGGTGGCCGTCGCAGGAAATGGCCGATCTGAACGAGCGGGTTGCCGACTGCGATCTCGTAGTGTTCGCGTCTCCCACGTACAAGGCCACCTATACCGGCCTGCTCAAGGCGTTCCTGGACCGCTATCCGGCGAACGGCCTGAGGAAGGTCACGGCCGTTCCGATCATGACCGGAGCGGGGCTCGGCCATTCCATGGCCCCCACGACGAACCTGATTCCGCTGCTGATGGAGCTCGGAGCCAGCGTCCCCTGGCCCGGCTTCTATTTCAACATCTCGCAGATGGACCAGATCGACGAGTTCGTCGCGGCGACGGCCGGACAGATCGTCGGCAGGCTGAGGGGCCTGGCGCCGCTCGCCGCCACGATCGGCCAGCAGTCCCGGGTGCGTTCGGAAGGGCAGCAATGATGGATATGTCGTCGATCGATGCGCGCACCTTCCGCGACGCGCTCGGACACTATGCTTCCGGTATCACCATCATCAGCGGAATGGTCGAAGGAGAGCCCGTGGGGTTCACCTGCCAGTCCTTCTACAGCGTCTCCACCGAGCCGCCGCTGGTGTCTTTCAGCGTGATGAAGAGCTCGACGAGCTGGCCGAAGATCCGGCCGGTGCGCAACTTCGCCGTCAACCTCCTGTCCTGGGACCAGCTGGAGATCTCCAACACATTCGCCAAGGCGGCCGTGGACCGCTGGGCGAAGGTCGGCTGGACGGAGAGCGCCCACGGCAATCCGCTGATCGAGGGCGCGCTCTTCTGGCTGGATTGCGAAACCTATGCCGAGCACGAGGCAGGCGATCATACGATCGTCATCGGCCGGGTGAGATACCTTTGCCGACCTGCGGATCGCAACGACCTGTCACCGCTGATCTTTTATAAGGGCAGCTACCGTCAACTCAGCGAAACCCGAGGTCTCTGAAGTCCTGAAGGCTGTTCCCGAAGCGGGCGTAACCGACGCGAGCATGCCCGTCACCTCGGGTTTGAGCGCGCATCGACTGGTTGCATGGACCTTTAGTCGGACGCACAACCGGCCTGTTTGAGGTAGTTCGGCATTCCGCGCGAGCGACCCGCAAGTCCCTCAGGGCGAGACCACAGTCTGGCGCTGCTCGCCCAATCGGTCGATGCCGAGCCGCATCACGTTTCCCGGCTTCAGGAACACGGGAGGATCCTGCGCCAGCCCGTTTCCCGGCGGGGTGCCGGTCGTGATGACGTCGCCGGGCTGCAGGCTCATGAAGCCGGAGACGTAGGAGACGATCCTGGCCACGCCGAAGATCATCGTGCGCGTCGAGCCGTCCTGGTAGCGCTTGCCGTCGACCTCGAGCCACAGGCGCAGATTCCCGACGTCTCCGACCTCATCGGGCGTGACCAGCCAGGGGCCGAGGGGTCCGAACGTGTCGCAACCCTTGCCCTTGTCCCAGGTGCCGCCGCGCTCGAGCTGGAAATCGCGCGCCGAGACGTCGTTGACGATGCAATAGCCGGCGACATGATCGAGAGCTTCGCGTTCCTCGATATAGACGCCACCCTTGCCGATCACGATGCCCAGCTCGACCTCCCAGTCGAGCTTCCGGCAGCCGCGCGGGATGACCACGTCGTCGTTCGGACCGCTGATCGAGCTCGTCGCCTTGAGCAGGATCACCGGCTCCTCGGGGATGGGCTGGTCGACCTCCGCCGCGTGGTCGAGATAGTTGAGCGAGATGGCGATCAATTTTCCGACCGAAGCGACGCAGGGGCCAAGCCTCGGCGCGCCCTCGACAAGCGGAAGCGTGGACACGTCGAGCGCGCGCAGGCGCCGCATCGTCGCCGCGTCGGGCGCACCGCCCGCGACATGGTCGATGTGAGCCGAAAGATCGCGGATGCGGCCCCGGTCATCCAGAAGCCCCGGTCTTTCCCGCCCCTTTTCGCCAAACCGCAAAAGCTTCATGACGGGGTTCCATCCGGAAAAAGAGGGCCGCACAACTGCATGAGATCGAGCCCGCGCGGCATCAGGCCGCCACGCTTCAGGGCAGCGTCCCAGGTGACGAACTGCGCGGCGTCCATGCGCGCGTCGGCAACCCAGAGTCTTGCCCGCACATAGCGCGCGACCTGGGTCGCGAGCTCGCCTTTGCCGCGCTCCGGAAAGAGCCCGGCAAGGAGGGCAGCCGCCTCCGCTGCGGGGCTGGCGTAAAGCCATGCGGCGGCGGCGGCCACGGCGGAACGGAAGGCGGCGATGGCATTCTCCCGCCGGGCCGCGATCGCCGAGGTGGTGCAATAAACGCTCCACGGCACGGGCCCGATGGCGGCGGCCACCGAAGCTGCTTCGACGAGCCCGAGGCGCGGATCGACGGATTCGGGGTCGACCAGCAGGAAATCCCCGACGCCGCGGCTGAATTCGGCAAGGGCCTGCTCGGCCGAATATCCGATGATCAGGCCGATCCCGTCGAGGCAAATGCCCTTGCGGACGAGCGCCTCGCGAAATGCGACCCAGGGGGTCGGCACGGCGTTGGGATAGACCAGCACCGAGCGTCCGCTGAGCGCCGTCCATTCAAAGGGCGCGGCCGATCCGCCGCGCGCCATCAGCCAGTGCCGCGTCTGCTGGTTGCTCTGCGCGACCACGCGCGGGGACAGGCCCTCCTCGGCCATCCTCAGGGCAAACAGCACGCTTCCGAGCACCAGATCGGCCTCGCCCCGCTGCAGTGTATGGATGATGGCGGTATCGCCGACCGGGCATGCAACCAGGTCGACATCCAGCCCTTCGCGCGAAAAGAAGCCTAGCTCCCGCGCGGCATATTGCGGCGCATAGGCGAGATGCCGGGCGCTTGCGACTGAAAGGCTTTCGCCGGCCATGTCAGCTCGCCCGCAGGTTTGCGACCACTTCCGGTATCAGCCGCTTGTCCCTGCGATCCGCGCCCGAAAGCCGTTCCGCCACCGGCGCGATCATGTGGGTGATATGGCTGTACATCAGCTCTTCCGACTGCGCGGCGTCGCGGGCGGCCAGCGCCTCGGCCAGTTCCAGATGCTCGTTCGCGTAGCTGGCGACCATCGAGGAACTGACGGAGACGTTCTCCATGACGCCGAGCAGCATCGGATTTGCGGGCTCGAACAGCACGAGCGCCACCGAAACCAGCACCGGGTTGTGGGAGGCTTCGGCAATGCAGCGGTGGAAGCGCTGCGAGGTCTCGGCGTCGGGAACGCGATGGGCGCGGACGTCGCGCACGTGCGACTGGGCGAGTTTCACGATCTCCGCCAGCTCGGCGTCGGTCGCCCGCTCCGCCGCGAGGCGCGCACCTTCCGATTCCACCGCGCGCCGCACCAGGAGCAGCTCATGCAGGTCGGACAGGTCATTGATCGTGGCGGCGTCCATCAGGCGCGAGCTGTTCTGGCGCAAAGTCATCTTGCCGCGCAGCTCCTCCAGCCGCGCGAGCCCCTTCTCGGTGATGACGCGACCCCGCTTGCCGCCCTCTCCGTCCGTGAGGCCCAGCACGTCCATCTGCCGCAGGAAGCGGCCGGCGGTCGCCTGCGCAAGGTCGTGCCCGGCCTGCTGGAAGGCCTCTGCGAGTCGCATCGAGCCGACCGGTTGGCCGGCCTCGGCCAGCGTGGACAGCGCAATGAGTTGGAGGGCTTCGTTCCTTCCGGCTTCCATGATCACCCCTTGTCGCTGGCGCTGCGCCAATCGCATGATTCGAGCACACCGATCAGCGTGATCATAGTTGAAATCACGGGCGTCTTTACCCCCGCCCGTTCCCCCAGATCCTCGATCGGCAGAAGCCCGAAAGGGATATCCTCCGTGACGAAGCGGCGCGAGAAGGTCCTGCCCATGCGCGGCGGCACCGCCTCGCGCGCGCCGGGTCCGTAGGAGCGCTGCGAAAACTCCGGCCGGGGGATCGCATGGGCGCCGAGACCGAGCGCCCGCATCACCGCGATGCGCTCGGCGTCGGCGGCCGCACGCAGCCGCAGCACGTCCTCGCCGGAGTACTCCTCCAGATAGAAGGCGCCGCCGCGGGTGGCCGATGCCTCCACCGGCGCGCTCGCGCGCGCCACGGCTGCGTTCAGCAACCAGCTCGGCACATGCGCGATCGGATTCTGGTTGTTGAGGCTCGAAGCCAGCGCATTGTCGCCGACCTCGATGCCGGGAATCAGCCCCGCGAGCAGCGTGTGATGCTCTTCTGCGAGGCCGCTTTCGGATGCGGTGAGCTCCATCCACGTCTTGCGCGCCGTGACATGCACCCTCCCGGGCTCTGGGCTGCAGACGAGATAGGGCGTGGTGTTCAGCTCAAGGATCGCAGGACGGGCCGTGCATCCTCCCTCGCATAGCGCGGCCGTGAAGCGCGCCGATCCGTTCACATAGCCGTTGGCGAGGAGAACCACATGCTCGTCGCCGAGCACCGGCGCCAGATCGAGCGCGACCTGGCGGTGCGCGTCGACGGTGGTGGCCACCAGAATGACAGGGCTTGCCGCTGCGGCGCACGCATCCGGCACGACCGGCGGCATGGGCGCGACCGCTTCCCCCAGATGACCGGAAAGGCGGATTTGCCCGGCCCTGCGCAGCGCCTCGGCATGCGGTCCCGCCCGCTCCACGAGCAGGGAGACGGAGAAGCCGCGGCGCGCCAGATCGACCGCAAGCGTCTGCCCGATCGCCCCGGCCCCGATCACGGCAATGTCGAAGCTTGCCGTCATGACCTGCCCGCGATGAAATTCCCGTGTCCGGGTTGCGCCGTCGGCACGCCCTCGCGCGCGACTTCGGTGCCGCGCACATAGGTCGCCACGATGCCGCCCATCGTCTCCCGGCCGTCCCATAGCCGTGCGGCGTCCCGGCTGCGCGACTGCATCCGCATGCGGTCTATGCGCCCGCGCCGCGTCAGGTCGAGGAGCACGAAGTCGGCATCCGCGCCTTCCGTCAGCTCGCCTTTCCGGGGATGGAGGCCGAAGAGCCGCGCGACGTTGCGCGAAACCAGCCGGGTCAGCATCGGCAGGGTCAGGCGCCCGCGGACGATTTCGGTGAGCAGCACCGTCAGGCCGGTCTCGACGCCGTGCGCTCCGGACGGAGCCTTCCATATCTCGCGCCAGCCCGGTTCCTTTTCCGAAACCAGGTAGGGCGCGTGGTCGGTGCCGATGAAATCGATCGTTCCGTCGAAAAGACCGGCCCAGACGGCCGCCCGGTCGGCTTCGGGGCGGAGCGGCGGGTTGATCTTGCCGTAGGGGCCTACCGTCTCCATGATCTTCTCGGTGAGAAACAGATGGTGCGGGCAGGCTTCCGCCGTAACCTTCTGGCCACGGCGCTTGGCCTCACGGATACGGTCCAGCGCCCCGGCCGTGCTCATATGGGCAAAGCTGATGCGCGCCCCCGCCTCGCGGGCGAGCAGGATGGCGCGGCCGACCGCCTCCTCCTCCGCGAAGGACGGGCGCGACTGGCCATGTGCGGCCGGATCGTCGCGGCCTTCGGCGCGGAGGTCAGCGGCGAGCCCGGTGCAGAGCGAATCGTTTTCCGCATGGAGCACGCCGATACGGCCGGTCCGCGCGATGCGCAGCATCGCCGCCAGGAAGGCGTGGTCGTTGGGCAGACAGCGGCTCAGCCCTTCCGGTCCGGCCGAAGCCGCCGGTGCATTCATGAAGGACTTGAAGGCGATGGCCCCGGCCTCGGCCTGCTCCTCGATGCGCTCGACGTTGCTCGCGCCGGCGCCGCCGTAAAGGGCGAAGTCGATCAGCGCGCGGGACTGGAGATAGTCCGCCTTCGCCCGCAGGATCTCGGCGCTCGAGACGGCAGGCGCGGTGTTGGGCATGTCGAACACCGTGGTCACGCCGCCGATCGCCGCCGCGGCCGTACCGGTGACGAAATCGTCTTTCTGTGGCTGGCCGGGGTCCCGCATATGCACATGCGGATCGATCATGCCGGCCATCACATGGAGGCCGCGCGCGTCGATGTCGCCTGGCGAGGCAGCTCCGCCCCACGGGCGAAACCCCGCGATCGTCTCGCCGAGCAGGACCATGTCGGCCTCGACGATGCCGTCGGGCAGGACGATCCGCCCGCCGCGAACGACACGTTCCATGTCAGGCGCCGTCACGACGTCAGTCCTTGCCCATCATGACGACGGCGCCCTTCACATGCGTGAACGCCAGCAGAGCGTCGAAGCCCTTTTCGACGCCGTAGCCGGACTTCTTGCGGCCGCCGAACGGCAGCTCTACGCCGTTGGAGAAGGTGTTGATCATCACCTGTCCGCAATGCAGCTCGCGCAGCAGCCAGTTCGCGCGGCCGATATTGCGCGTCCACACGCCGGCCACGAGCCCGTAGTCGGTGCCGTTGGCGATTTCGACGGCCTCGTCCAGATCGCCGAAGGGCGTAACCGTGAGCACCGGGCCGAAGATTTCGCGCTGGGCGATCGTCGCTTCCGGCGCGACCTGGTCGAACAGTGTCGGCTCGAAGAAGTAGCCGGCCTCGTATTGCGCGCCGGCCGGCCGGTTTCCGCCGTGAACGAGCTCGGCCTCCCCGCGCCCGATATCGATCAGCTCGCCGATGCGCTGATGCTGCACGGCCGAGATGACCGGCCCGAGATCGGGATCGGCGCTGCCCGCGCCGATGGTCGTGCGCGCAAAGATCGCCTTCAGCCTGGCCACCAGCTCGTCATGGACGTCGCGGTGCACGAGCAGACGCGCGCCGGCCGAGCAGGTCTGGCCGGCATTCTGCAGGATCGCCTGCGCCACGACCGGCGTGGCGAGGTCGAGATCGGCGTCCGCCAGCACGATGTTCGGCGATTTTCCGCCAAGCTCCAGCGCCGCCGGGATGAGGTTTCCGGCAGCGGCTTCGGCGATCTTGCGGCCGATCGGAACCGATCCGGTGAAGGAGATATGGTCGATGCCGGGATGGCCGGACAGCGCCGCGCCGGCCTCGGCGCCATAGCCGGGGACGACGTTCAGCACGCCGGCCGGGAAGCCCGCTTCCAGCGCCAGCTCGGCAATGCGAACCGAGCTCAGCGGCGCCTGCTCGGCGGGTTTCAGCACGCAGCAATTGCCGGCGGCGAGCGCCGGGGCGAGCGTGCGGCACGCGATGCCGAGGGGATAGTTCCACGGGATGATATGTCCGGTGACGCCATAGGCCTCGCGCAGCGTGAAGGTCAGCCTGTCCGTCCCGGCCGGGATGACCGAGCCGAACACGGCCTCAACCATGTTCGAATAGTATTCGAAGTAGCGCGCCGCGAACTGGACATCGACCCTCGCCTGCCGCAGCGGCTTGCCGGTGTCCCGGCTTTCGAGCGCCGCGAGCTGGTCGCTATTGTCCGTGATCGCCTGGGCGAAGCTGCCGAGAAGCCGCGCTCGCTCGGCAGCCGTCGACAGGCGCCAGGATTTCTTGAAGGCGGCCCGCGCCGCCGCGACGGCCTGGTCGACCTCGGCCTGTCCGCAGCGCGCCACGGTGGCGAACACCTTGCCGGTTGCCGGATCGATGACGTCGATGTTCTGCTGCGTGAATATGCGCTCTCCGCCGATGATGGCGGGGTAGGCGCCCTCGGGCACCATGTGCCTGTTCATCGTGAGCTCCTCGTGAATGTCGCGTGATTGTTGATCCAGTGGCGGGCGATGTCCTCGCGGCGCGCGAACCAGACGTCGCCGCAGGAAAGCGCGTATTCGATGAAGCTTCGCAGCCCGGCCATGCGGCCCGCCTGTCCCGTGTGGCGAGGATGCAGCCCGACGGACATCATCTTCGGGAAGCCCGCCCGGCCTTCGCGCCGCAGCTCGTCGAGACCGAGGCGGCAGGTCTCCCAGAAATCCGCCGGGCTTGTATAGCCGACCGGCTGGACGAGACGGCCTTCCGTGTAGGTCAGCGTATAGGGCACCACCAGATGCCTGCCGGCATCCGTGGGGAAGTAGGGAAGATCGTCATTGTAGGAATCCGAGTCGTAGAGGAAACCGCCCTCCTCGATGAGCAGGCGGCGGGTATTGACGCTCGGCCCGGTGCGGGACCGCCAGCCGACCGGGCGGCGGCCCGTGGTCTGGAGGACCGATTCCACGGCCATCGCGATGCGGCGCCGTTCCTCGCCTTCGTCGAACAGCCACGGCTCGGCCCAGCGCCAGCCATGGCAGCAGATATCGTTGCCGGTCTCCCTCACCCAGGCGCAGACTTCGGGATTGCGCTCGAGCGCGACGGCCGCCGCGAACAGCGTCGCCGGGATCCGGTGCTCGTCGAGCAGGTTGGCGAGGCGCCAGATGCCGGCGCGGCTGCCATATTCGAATATGGTCTCGACCGCGAGGTCGCGGTGGGTGTCGCCGGCGGGATAGGTGCCGCTCAGGCTTTCGCCCCGCGCGTCGCCGGACGGCAACGAGCGCTCCGCGCCCTCTTCGTAGGCGATGCAGAAATTGACGGCCACCATCGCCTTGCCCGGCCATTCGACCCGTGGCTTGTGACGGCCGTAGCCGATGAAATCCCGCTGCGGTCCGGGAACCGGCTTGTCCTGAAACGTCATTTTTCCTCCGTCATCGTGCAGGCTGCGCACCGGCCCGTTCCATGGGACGGTCCCGGTAGAGAGACGGGTCCGGCCGCAGCGACGAAGCGATGAGCTGGCGCGTATAGGGGTGGGAAGGCTGGTCCAGGATCTGTCGGACCTGCCCGATCTCCACGACCAACCCGGCTTGCATGACGGCAACGCGGTCGCAGACGCTGCGGATCACGTCGAGGTCATGCGAGATGAAGACATAGGAAAGCCCCTTGCGGGCCCGCAGATCGTTGAACAGGTTGAGCACCTGCGCGCGAACCGAGACATCGAGCGCCGACACCGGCTCGTCGGCGACGATGATGTCCGGCTCGGCCGCGATGGCTCGCGCGATGCCGACGCGCTGGCGCTGGCCGCCGCTCAGATCCTTGGGGAAGCGTTCCGTATAGCGTTCGGGAGGATTCAGCCCGACATCGCGCAGATGCCGCTGCACCCGCTCGCGCATGTCCTGCTGCGACAGCCGTTCCCGCCGCTCCAGCAGCGGCCCGCGGATCGATTCCGCGATCGTCTTGCGAGGGTTGAGCGAGGAGTACGGGTCCTGGAACACCATCTGGATGCGCTGCCGATAGCTGCGCAGCTCTTCGTCGCGCATGGCCAGGAAGTCGCGCCCGGCCAGCGTCACCGAGCCGGCGGTCGGCTCCACCAGACGGGTGATGAGCCGGGCCACCGTGCTCTTGCCCGAGCCCGACTCGCCGACGATGCCGAGCGATTCGCCCCGGTGCAGCTCGAAGCTGACGTCTTCGGCGGCGCGCTTGACAGGCATGGAGCCGCCGAGCAGGCCGCGCCGTCCGCCATAGCTCTTGCCGAGACCACGGACGCTGAGGATCACGTCAGACATGGCCGCTCCCGTCCTTGAACAGCCAGCAGCCGGCGTCCCGGTCCTTGCCATGGTCCAGCCGGACTGTCGGGTCCTGCTTCGCGCAGACGTCCATCGAAAACCCGCAGCGCGCGCGGAACCGGCAGCCGGCCGGCGGGGCGAGCAAATTCGGTACGACGCCGGGAATGGAGGAAAGATGGGCGTCCCCTTCGCAGAGGCTTTTCAGCGAGGCGAGCAGGCCCCGGGAATATGGATGCTGCGGCCGCTCGAAGAAATCGTGCACGCCGGCATGCTCGATCACCTGGCCCGCATACATGACGTAGACGCGGTCGCAGACATTGGCCACCACGCCGAGATCATGGGTGATCAGCACCAGGCCCATCTGCCGCTCCTCCACCAGATGGCGCAGCAATTGGAGGATCTGCTTCTGGGTCGTTACGTCGAGCGCCGTGGTCGGCTCGTCCGCGATCAGCAGCTCCGGCTCGCAGGCCAGGGCCATGGCAATGAGCGCGCGCTGACGCAGGCCCCCGCTGAGCTGGTGCGGATAGGAGCCAGCGACGCGCCGGATATCGCTGATCCGGGCGGATGCCAGCGCATCCTCCACGGCTTTCTCCAGGCCCTCGCCGCTGGCCTTGCCATGCGCCCTGATGACTTCGGCGATCTGGTCGCCGACCCGCATCAGCGGATCGAGATAGCTCATCGGATCCTGGAAGATCATGGCGATGTCGGCGCCGCGAACCTTGCGCATGCCGCTTTCGCTGAGCGACAGCAGGTCCCGGCCGGCGAAACGGACGTGGCCGGACGCGACCCTGTCGGTGGAGCGCGGAAGCACGCGCATGATGGAGCGCGCCGTCATCGACTTGCCGCAGCCGGATTCGCCGACGATCGCGATCGCCTCCCCCCGCCGGACGACGAAGCCGACATTGTCCAGCGCATGGACCACGCCCTTGCGCGTGCGCAGCTCCGTCGAAAGGCCGCCGACGTCGAGCAGCGGCGCCGGAACGGGATTCGGCGTGCGTCCAGCAGAGGCGGCGGTCGACGGGTCACTCATGGCCGCGCACCGCATCGTTGAAGGCATCGGCGACGAGGTTGAGGCTGATCGCCAGCGCGGAGAGAACGAGGCCCGGAAACACCGCGCTCCACCAGGCAAGCCCGAGCAGCCCATACGCGTCCTTGAGCATCAGGCCGAGGCTCCGCGGCTCCGGATCGCCGACGCCGAGGAAGCTCAGGCCCGCCTCGATGAGGATCGCGGCGGGAATCTGCAAGGCGGTCGCGACCAGCACGAGGTCGAACGTGTTCGGCAGGATCTCCGAGAAGATCAGCTTGAACCGGCGCGCGCCGTAGCCGCGCGCAGCCTCCACGAAGGCTTCCGAGCGCAGCTTCAGGAACTCGGCGCGCACCAGACGGGCGATCGACGGCCAGGCAAGACCGCCGATGACGAGTATGACGATCAGGCGCGAGGACCCGAAGACGGGAATGAGCACCAGCGCCAGGAAGAGGACGGGGATCGTGAGCACGAAATCGGTGAAGCGCATCAGGAGCGCATCGATCCAGCCACCGAGGAAGCCGGCCAGCGCCCCGATCACCGTGCCGAGAAGTGCTGCCACGAGGCCGGCCATCGCGCCGACGGTCATCGAGATGCGCAGCCCGTAGAGGGCGCCGCTGTAGATGTCGCGGCCGAGGTCGTCGGTTCCCCACCAGTGGAGCCCGCTCGGCCCCTGCAGGATGTCCATGGGGTTGACCTCGGTCGGGCTGTAGGGCGCAAGCCACGGCGCGAAGGCGGCAGCGAACGCAAGCAGCAGGAGCACGCCGAGAGAGACCAGCGCGACGATGCTGAGCCGGAACGCGTTCCAGACCTCCAGCCAATGCGGCGTGGCGCGCCTGAGCTCGTCGGGTTCGGCGGAGATCGGCCGCGGATCCGGCGTGGTCGGAAGGCTAGCCATTGCCGCGAAGCCTCGGATTGATGGCCAGGTAGACCAGGTCGGTCACCACATTGGCGATGATCACCATCACCGACGTCAGCAGGAACATGCCGAGAAGCAGCGGGTAGTCGCGCTGCGCCACGGCCTGCACCGTCAGCACGCCGAGCCCGGGCCAGCCGAACACCGTTTCGGTCAACACCGCGCCCGAGAGCATCAGCCCGACCTGGAGGCCGAGCACGGTGACGATGGGGGTGATCGCGTTGGGCACCGCGTGCCGCAGGATGACCCGCCAGCGCGACAGGCCCATCGCCCGCGCCGTCACGATGAAGTCGCCGCGCAGCGAATTGAGCATCGAGGTCCGCATCAGCCGGGCTATCAGCCCGGTGTAGAAGAGCGACAGCACCGCCGCGGGCAATGCGAGGTGCCGCAGCACGCTGAGCCAGTATTCCCAGCTTCCCGCCGCCAGCCCGGAATCGACCATCCCGGAGATGGGCGCCCATCCGAGCTCGACGGCGAAGACCATGAGCGCTAGGAAGCCGAGCCAGAAGGTCGGTACCGAATAGCCGAGGATCGCCACCGTCATCAGGATGCGGTCCTGGGCCGAGGACGGCCGCAGCGCGGCGACGATGCCGAAGACGATGCCGAGGATCGTCGAGATGACGTAGGTCGTCCCCATCAGCAGCAGCGTCGCAGGGATGCGCGAGGCGATGATCTCGGTCACCGGCTGGTGGTAGACGTAGGAGATGCCGAGATCGCCCTGCAGCACGCTCTTCAGGTAGCTGAAGAACTGCACGTAGAGCGGCTGGTCGAGCCCCAGGCTCTTCCGCAGCGTGTCCATCTGGTCGGCGGAGACCGCGCCTTCGCCGACCATCATGGTCACCGGGTCGCCCGGCGCCAGATGGATGATCGCGAAGTTCACGACGATCGTCGCGACGACCAGAGGGACCGCCTGGAGGAGCCGGGTTCCGACGATCCTCGGCACCGCCGACATTACTTCGCCTCCACCCACAGGTCGGAGAAGGAATCGCGGCCGTCCCACGGGCCGGCCGGCAGGCCGTGGACGTAGACGCGGTAGGCCGACCAGTCCGACCAGTTCATCGGCCAGATCGCCGGCGCGTCGTCGATGATCTTCTGCTGCAACTCCACGTAGATCGCCTTGCGCTTGGCCTGGTCCTGCTCCGCCGCTCCCTTCGCGAAAAGCTCGTCCACCTCCTTGTTGCAGTATGCCATGAAGTTGGAATAGGGCGCGGGGCGGATGCTCTCGCACGCATAGAGCGGGACGAGATTGTTCGGGTCGAAGGCCGAGATCCAGGCCGTGCTGGAGACGTCGAAGTCGGCGTCGATATAGGTCGAGGCGGTGTAGGGCGCCGATTCGAGTGGCCGCAGCGACGCATCTATCCCGACGGCCCGCAGGTTCTGGACCACGATCTCGTTGGCTTTCTGGAAGACGGCCACGGACGGGCGCGTGTTGACCGTCATGGCGAAGCGGAACCCGTCCGCCTTCTTGGGATAGCCGGCCTCGTCGAGCATCCTGCCCGCCAGATCGGGATCGAACTTGTAGCCCTTGAGGCTGGAATCCCATCCCCAACTGTTCGAGTTCAGGGGGCCGACGGCGGCAGTCTCGTGCTTGAAGCTGACCGCCGCGGCGACGAAGTCGTTGTTGATCGCGTGGCTGATCGCCTGGCGGACCTTGGCGTTGTCGAACGGCGCCTTGCGCATGTTGAAGCCGATGGTCAGCACCTTGGCCGCAGCCTCGTCGCCGATGGGCTCCAGCTTGATGTTGCTGTCGCCCTCCAGCATCGCCAGCGAGCTGTAGGGCATGGCCGACGGCGGCAGGTAGTCGACCGCGCCGGTCTTGAGCGCCAGCATGCGCGCGGAGGCGTCGGAGATGAAGCGGAACGTCACCGCATCGAGATTGGGGCTGGCGAACGCGTCGGGATTCCGCTCCAGCGTCAGATGATCGCCCTTGATCCATTCCTTGATCTTGAAAGGCCCGCCGGTAATCGCGCCCGAAAGGCTGTTCTCGTTCTTCATCGGGTCGGTGCCGGCATAGACGTGCTGGGGCACGATCGGCGCATAGAGCGAATTCATCAGGCTGAGGAACGGCGCATAGGCGCGCTTCAGCTTGAACACCACCGTTGCCGGGTTCGAGGCGTCGATGCTCTCGATCACGCCGAAATTGGCCTTGCCCGCCGGCTGGTACTGCGGGATCATCTGCTCGAAGGAAAACTTGACGTCGGCCGAGGTGATCGGCTTGCCGTCGGACCATTTCGCCCCTTCGACCAGATCGAACTCGTAGGTCTTGCCGTCCTCGGAAACCCGCCATGCCTTGGCGAGGTAGGGATGCGGCTCGATCTTGCCGTCGAACTTGAGAAGCGAGGGATAGAGCTGCGCCACGACGATCTGCACGTTGATGTCCTGGCTCAGCGGCATCAGCGTCGTCGGCTCGGCGAAGATGCCGACCTTCAGCTCGCCGCCCTTCACCGGTTCATCGGCAGCATGCGCAAAGCCCACCGCGCCACCGAAGAGGATCGTCGTCGCCAGCAACGCGGCGCGCAGGCCGCGGTGTTCCAAAAGAGCCATCAGGCTGCCTCCATCGTCGACCGCAGCTCGATGTTCCCCACATGCCGCAGTCGGAGCTTATTTTCTTGATCATCAATGATGATCAAGAAAACTGTAACGACATCGCATGCCGGCGTCAATCGGGATTTCGAGAACGGCGGCGGCTGGCCTGCCCGCGAACCAATCCCATAACGACATAAACATTTCTTTATGTGATCCTTGACACGAGCATCGGGTGGGCTATGAATGCTGCCGCCATGGTTCCCCCGGTGCATTCGGCCGGGGGCTAAGAGGGAAGCCGGTGCCCTGTCGGGAATGCCGGCGCTGCCCCCGCAACTGTAGGCGGTGAGCCAGTCCGACAAGCCACTGGGGTTTTGCGCCCCGGGAAGGCGGACGAAGGCGACGACCCGCGAGCCAGGAGACCTGCCACGGCGCAATTTTCGTCCACGGGCGGGGTGTCCCGGTGGCCGCGGCATGCGCCGGCTCGGCCGTCGCCCCGCCTGCGTCCGTCATGGCCCGCGCCCCAGCAATCGGGGTATGGCATGTCGATCTCTCGGAAAGTTCCCGTCGCAACCCTCGGCGTCCCGCGCATCGGCCGCCGACGCGAGCTGAAGTTCGCGCTCGAATCCTACTGGTCCGGCAAGTCGTCCGCGGACGACCTGCTCGCCGCCGCCAGGGCGCTGCGGGCCGCCAGCTGGGCCGAGCAGCGAGACCGCGGGGTGGCCATCATCCCGTCGAACGATTTCTCGCTCTACGACCACGTGCTCGACACGGCGGTGATGGTCGGGGCCGTGCCCGCACGCTACGGCTGGAGCGGCGGCGAGGTTCCGCTCGACACCTATTTCGCGATGGCGCGCGGCAGCCAGGGCGAGACGGCGTGCGGCTGCGGCCATGCCGGGCACGCGCACGGCGTCACCGCGCTCGAGATGACCAAGTGGTTCGACACCAACTACCACTACATGGTGCCGGAGCTCGCCGCCGACCAGGCATTCGCCCTGTCGTCGGCCAAGCCCGTCGACCATTTCCTCGAGGCCAAGGCGCTGGGCATCCACACGCGGCCGGTGCTGCTCGGCCCGATCACCTTCCTCAAGCTCGCCAAGTCCGCCGACGAGGGCTTCGACCCGCTGGCGCTGCTGCCGAAGCTGCTGCCGGTCTATGGCGAGGTCCTCGCCCGGCTGGCACAGGCCGGGGCCGACCGGGTGCAGATCGACGAGCCGGCGCTGGTGCTCGACCTGACCCCGAACGAACGCGACGCCTTCCGGGTCGCCTATGGCAAGCTCGCGCGTGCGGTGCCGGGCCTGCGGATCATGCTCGCGACCTATTTCGGGGCGCTCGGCGACAATCTGGAGACGGCGCTGTCGCTGCCGGTCGCGGGGCTGCATGTCGACCTCGTGCGGGCGCCCGAGCAGCTCGGGCCGGTGGCGCTGCGCGCGCCGAAGGAGATGGTGCTGTCGCTCGGCCTGATCGACGGCCGCAACGTCTGGCGCGCCGACCTCGCCGCGATCCTCGACCGCCTCCGGCCGGCGATCGCCGGGTGGCCGCTGGAGCGCATCGAGATCGCGCCGTCCTGCGCGCTGCTGCACGTGCCGATCGACCTCGATCTGGAGGACACGCTCGACGCGGACGTGAGGTCCTGGCTCGCCTTCGCCGCGCAGAAGACCGACGAGCTGGTCGTGCTCGCCCGCGCGCTGGCGGAAGGCCCCGGCGCGGTCGCGGCACGACTGAAGGCGTCTTCGGCTGCCGCGGCGGCGCGCGCGGCCTCGCCCAAGGTGCATGATCCGCTGGTCGAGGGCCGCGCCGGCGCGGTCACGGCCGCGATGAAGACGCGCGGGAGCGGCTTCGCGCAGCGCGCCGCATTGCAGCGGCAGCGCCTCGGCCTGCCCGCCTTCCCGACGACGACCATCGGCTCGTTCCCGCAGACGGCGGACGTGCGCAAGGCGCGCGCCGCCCACGCGCAGGGCCGGATGAGCTATG